>NZ_JBIXLM010000009.1:0-116987 GCF_045798545.1 Paeniglutamicibacter sp. ORCA_105
CCCCGAGCTGTCGATGCAGGAGCACAAGACGGCCGACTACCTGGCCAAGCGCCTGGAAGAGCTGGGTCTGGAGGTGTTCCGCTGCGGCGGCACCGGGGTCGTGGGGGTGCTGCGCAACGGCGAGGGCCCGGTCATCGGGATGCGCGCAGACACCGACGGGTTGCCGGTCCTCGAAGACACCGGCCTGGACTACGCCAGCACCGCCACGGGCTTCCTGGATGACGGCACCGAGGTCCCGACCATGCATGCCTGCGGCCACGACACCCACATGGCCACCGCGTTGAAGACCGCCGAGCTCTACGCCGGCGCCAAGGACGCTTGGGCCGGCACCATCGTGTTCGTGCTGCAGCCCGGCGAGGAAACCGCCGCCGGAGCCCGCGCCATGGTTGAGGACGGGCTGTGGGACAAGGCCCCGAAGCCGGAGATTATGTTCGGCCAGCACGTGATGAACGGGCTCACCGGTACTGTGACGCTGCTGGCCGGCGCCGCGATGACAACCGCCGACTCCTTCAAGGTCACCGTCTTCGGCCAGGGTTCGCACGGCTCGATGCCGGAGCACTCCATCGACCCGATCGTGCTGGGCGCGTCCATGGTGCTGCGACTGCAGACCATTGTCTCGCGCCAGGTCGCCCCGCAGTCCGCGGCTGTGCTGACCATTGGGTCGTTCCACGCCGGGCTGAAGGAAAACGTCATTCCCGACCGCGCCGTGTTCACCATCAACGTGCGCACCTTCGAACCCGAGGTCAGGGACATCGTCCTCACCTCGATCCGGCGCATCATAGCCGCCGAGGCCGAGGCCTCCGGCGCACCTGAGCCGCTGATCGAGGACATCTCCAACTTCCCGCCGCTCTACAACGACCCGACCGAAACCGAAAAGCTGGCCGAGGAATTCCGCGCCGAGTTCGGCGAGGAGCGGGTGCTGCCCGGTTCGCCGGTCATGGGCAGTGAGGACTTCGGTGCGCTGGCCGCGGCGATCGACGTGCCTAGCGTGTTCTGGTTCTTCGGCGGCAACGACGCCAAGACCCTGGCAGCGGGCCACCCGCCGGCCAATCACTCGCCGTTCTTCGCCCCGGTCATCGAGCCGACGCTGAGCACCGGCGTGCAGGCCGCGGTCCGCGCGCTGTTCTCCAAGGTCGGCAAGTAACGACGAAGACTCGGCATCCGGCCAGATCCCCCGCGGGTCTGGCCGGATGTTTTTAACCCAATCCGAGGCCAGGCTTCAGCGTCGACCGCGCATCAGCCCGCTGATCTCATTGGCCGTTCGCACCACGGCCGTGCCGTATTCCTCGTACTTGGAAGACACTATTCGGCTCGACGGCCCGGAGATGGACACACAGCCCACCGGTGCACCCGTGGAGTTCATGATTGCGGCTCCCACCGAGGTGATTCCGTCACTCAGTCCCTCCTCGTTGATGGAGTAGCCGCGCTCGCGTGCCTCACGCACCAGTTTCCACACACTTTCCGGGGTCGTAGCCGTCTGCCCGCTGGTCTTTTCCAGCGGGCCCTTCAACACTCCCTGGACAAACTCGTCGGTGGATGCCCCAAGGAACGCGAGTCCAGTGGCCGAGGCATGGAGCGGAATCGGCGTGCCCAACGCCAAGAACGCGCGCAGGACATGCGGGGTATCGAGCCGTTCAATGACCACCAGGCAGTTTGAATCCGGGACACAAAGATGCACCGTTTCACGGGTATCCAGCTGAAGCCCATTCATCGGCCCAATGGCGATGTCGCGCAGGTCGACGCCCAGTCCTGCTCGGGCAGTCACTGCATAGGCGTGGAAGCTCAGCGACCAGGTTGCATCTCGCATATCACTTTGCTCCACCCAACGCATATCCCTGAGCGTCGTGAGCATCCGCAGGACCGTGGCCTTTGAACCGCCGGTCCTTCTCGCGATATCCGAGAGGCCAATGGGCTGGTGCTCCGAGATGACCTCGATGATCTGCATTGCCGACTTCACGCTTTGTGTACTCAACCCGTACGCCCCAATTTCGCCTCTTGCCCAATCCTTGTTTGTGATATAGCTTACAGCCAATGCAGCAAAATGAACCGTCGGTTCACTAGTTGAACCAATGCAAGTTTTTGTGAAAGGACCACAGTGACTTCTCAGATCATTGCCTTGATAGTTTTTGTAGGCATCTTCGCCTTGGCCACGATTCGCAAGGTGCACTTGGGCGTCATCATGTTCGCCGGTGCCGCAGGTGTTGGCATTTGGCTCGCCGACATGGAGATGAAGCAGGTTGTTGCCGGCTTCCCGATCTCCATCCTGGTGTTGCTCGTTGGCGTCACCTACTTCTTCGCCATTGCGCAGGCAAATGGCACCGTGGACAAGATTATCGAATCCGCCATCTCGAAAGTCGGGGACAATGCCTTCGTTCTCCCCATTGTGTTCTTTGCCCTGACCGCAGGTATCTCCGCGATGGGCTCACCGCTTGCCGGTTTGGTGATGACGCCAATAGGTATGCCGCTGGCCAAGAAATACGGCATCGACCGGATGCTGATGGGGCTGGCCATCGGATGCGGCCTGAGCGCCGGCGGTTTCGCTCCCACTAGCCTCTTTGGCATCGTTACCTACGGAACCGCCCATTCGGTCGGCATTCCGTTGAACCCGTTGTTGCTGTTTGCCGTGGCGCTCGGCGCCAACATCGTTTTGCTTGCGGGAGCATATGTCATGTTCGGGGGATTCAAGTTGCTCAAGACCCTGGCACCGGGTGAATTCGGACCGGCCATTGCACCGGGCTTCGCCACCAAGGACCCCCTTCCTGCCCATCCTTTCGAACGCGAGGGCATCTCCAAGCGAAGCGCACAAATCGCGCGCGGCGGATTGAATACACTCCAACGCACAGAAACCCCCACTGCGGTTCGTCCACGAATGAACCCAACGCAACTGATCACCGTGCTGTGCATGGCCGGATTGGTGGCCAGCGTCATCGCCCTCGCGCTCTTCGGGCTGGATCCGGACATCGGAGTCCTTTGCTTTGCCTTCGCTACTGTCATGACACTGGTGGATCCCAAGACCGGAAAGACCGCAGTGGGCAAAATCGATTGGTCCACGGTTCTGATGGTCGGTGGCATCATCACCTTCGTCGGAGTGCTGCAGAAGATGGGCGCGGTCGAGCTCTTGGGCGATGCCGCAAGCCAGATCGGAAGCCCATTGATCGCGGCCCTTGTCATTTGCCTGATCGGCGGGCTGGTTTCGGCCTTCGCGTCGACCACCGGAATGCTCGCGGCCCTGGTGCCCCTGGCCATCCCGCTGGTGGCCTCGGGCGACATCGCCGGCTGGGCATTAATCGCGGCGCTTGGAGTCTGTTCCTCGATCGTGGACGTATCCCCGTTTTCAACGGTGGGAGCCACACTGGTGGCCACCGTCGATGAAGAGGAACGTCCGCGCATCAACCAGCTGTTGACCCGGTGGGGCATGTCCATGGTCGTGATCGGCCCGCTGGGCCTGGTCGGCGCCCTTGTGCTGCCAACCATGTTCTAGTTCCCCGCCATTTCCGATTCATTTCGTCCCAAGGAGGACACCTTGCTGCCATTGAGCGGTATTCGCGTCATCGACCTCAGCCGAGCACTGGCCGGCCCCTACTGCACTGCATTGCTCGCGGACATGGGGGCGGACGTCATCAAGATCGAGACCGTCACCGGCGGGGACTCGTCGCGGTCCTGGCCGCCGTTTGACGGCAACCACAGCCTGTATTTCGACTCCACCAACCGGAACAAGAAGTCGTTCTCGCTGGATCTCTACAGCGAATCCGGACGCCAGTTGCTCACCGAGCTGCTCGCGGATGCCGACGCGCTCGTGGAGAATTTCAAGCCCGGAACCATGGAAAAGATGGGGCTCGGGGCCGAACGGCTACGTGCACTCAACCCGCGACTCATCGTTTCCTCCATCACCGGCTACGGCACGGCAGGACCATGGAAGGACCGGGCCGGACTGGACCAGGTCATCCAGGCCGCCTCTGGGCTAACCTCAGTCACCGGCAAGAACACGGAGGAAACCTACCGCGTCGGCGTTCCCGTCATCGATATAGCCACCGGCATGATCTCCGCCTTCGCCCTGGTCAGTGCGCTCTACGCACGGGCCCAGGGATGCGAAGCACAGAACGTCTCCACCTCGCTGTTCGAAACCGCGCTGGGGCTTTCGGCATTCCAGGGACAGACCGCGCTCTCGCAGGACCGGGCACCGGAACCCCAGGGCAACAACCACCCGACCATCGCCCCCTACGGGGCCTACGCAACGGCCGGCGACGACATCGTTCTGGCCGTTGCCACCGAGCCGCAGTGGGCGGCATTCTGCTCGGTGCTCGGCAGGACCGAGCTGACCGAAAATCCCCGTTTTGCCACCGGCAGGGACCGGGCCGTGCACCGCGAAGAGCTCAACGCCCTGGTCACCCGGGAGCTGGCGACCCGCCCCGCCGCCGCATGGATCGAGGATCTCAACGCCGTGGGAATCCCCAGCGGGCCGGTGTTCGACTACCTGCAGGCGGTGAACAGCGACCAGGCCCGCGCGCTCGGGCTGATCGCCGAAACCCAGCGAGCCGACGGCACCAACCTGCGGATCCTGCGCGGTCCGGTCAGCATCGGCAATGCCCCCACACCGGTGCGCCATGCCCCGCCCGTGCTGGGCGAGCACAGCCGAGAGATCCTCACCGGCATGGGACTGGACAACGAACAGATCGACCGACTGATGGCTGAGGGCATCGTGCGGGAACCGGCTGTCCTGGCCAGGAGCGGGGCAAAGGCATGAGCGCGACGACGCTGGCCGGCCGCATCGCCAGCGAAGTCTGCGGGGATGTCGGCGCCATCGTGATCGAGAACCCGCGCCAGCGCAATGCGCTGACCCGGGACATGTGCCTCGAGCTTGCCAAGCAGGTGCGCCGGCTCGATGCCGACCCGAAGGTCAAGGTCATCACGCTGCGTGGAAGCGGGCAGGACTTTTCGGCCGGCGCCGCTATCAACGAGCTGCACCAGGTCTTGTTCGACGAGGGCCCGGACGGGGAAAGCATCGACCACCTCAGCGCCGCCGATGCCGCGATCGGGGCGGCACGCAAGCCGACCGTGGCGCTGGTGCGCGGGACCTGCATGGGAGGGGGGTGGCAGATTGCCTCGGCCTGCGACATTAGCATCGCCGCCGATTCCGTCAAGCTTGCGGTGACGCCGTCCAAGCTCGGCATTATCTATCCGCGCAGCGGCGTCGAACGCCTGGTCCAGCGTCTCGGTGCCGACAAGGCCAAGTACGTGCTGTTCAGTGCGGATCTGATTCCCGCGGAGAAGGCAGCGGCCTGGGGGCTGCTGACGGATGTGGTTCCCGAAGCCGACTTCGAGGCCCTCAGCCAGGGCCTGGTCGCCCGCATGGCCACGCGCTCGCAATATTCGATCCGCACCATGAAGAAGCTGATCGATTCCTTGGTTTCCGGAAGCGGCGCGGAGGATGAGCTGTGGCGCGAGGAGTGGGCCAAGCTGCCAGCCAGCGAGGACTTCGCCGTCGGCCAACGCGCGTTCCTGGAGGGCGGGCGGCCCCGGTTCACGTGGGGCGGCTGAGTCCGGCACCGGTCCATTCCTGCGGAAGGGTGGGCGGACATGCGCCAGCTGGCACATGTCCGGCCACCCCACTACGGGATCCGTAGGCGCTAGAACACGATGACCGGCTTGAGCGTCGATCCGTCTGCGGAATCGGCGAAGGCCTGGTTGATGTCCTCAAACGGATATTTCTTGATCAGTTTGTCGAAGGGGAACAAGCCCTGGGCGTGCAGGCTGATCAACCGGGGAATGAATTCCTTGGGCACCGCATCCCCCTCGATAACCATGCTGACCTTGATACCGCTGAGCAGCAGGGTACCGATGTCGAACGGTGCTTCGGTTCCGAGCTTCGCGGCACCGACCAGCGCGCCGTGGCCCCGGGTGGCCAACGATTGCGTCATCTGCGAGAACACCGGAGGCACCCCGGTGGTGTCCAACGCGTAGTTGGCCCCTCCTCCGGTGATTTCCTTGATTGCCTCGACCGGGTCCACTTCCTTCGAGTTCACGGTGTGGGTGGCGCCCAACTCCTTGGCGAAGGCCAGGCGCTCGGGAACGATGTCCACCATGATGATGGTCGTGGCGCCGGAGGCCTTGGCGGCAAGCATTCCGGCCATGCCCACCGCACCGGTGCCAAACACCGCGATGGAGGATCCGGGCTTCGGTTCCAGGACATTGAGCACGGCCCCGGAACCGGTCATGATGCCGCAGCCCAGTGGCCCCAGGATCTCCAGCGGCACGTCGTCGGGGACCTTGACCGCCCCATGGGCCACAACATTGGTGTACTCCGAGAAAGATGACTGGCCGAAGAAGTGCGAGCCAATCGACTCCTGACCATCGGAGAATGCGGTCGAGCCGTCCGGGCGCTTGACCCCGAAGTTCCTGTCGTAGAAATTCACGCAGTACATCGGGTGCCCGGCGAGGCATTGCGCGCACCGGCCGCAGAAGGCAGGGCCGATGACGATCTTGTCTCCCACGTAGAATCCCTGCACGTCGGACCCTACTGCCTCGACGATTCCGGCACCTTCGTGGCCCAACACCACAGGCAGCGGAACCGGGTACCACTGGTCACGGATGATCGCGTCGGTGTGGCAAACGCCGGAGGCGACGATCTTCACCCGGAGTTCGTCGGGACGGGGGTCATCGACCTCAACCTCCCGGATCTCCAGATCGGTCTTGGGGGCAACTGCAACTGCTGCTCTGCTCTTCATGTCTCTTCCCTTCACCCATGGTGCTCAAGATCGAATTTCATGGTGTTGCGCAGACGTGGACCAGCCTTCGGCGCAGTGGTGCGATGGGGAGGGAATCCCGACTGGACGCGGGAACCGGCATCGCTCACTTCCTTCATACCAGCCCGGCTTCTTTTGGTATACGGGAATGATGGAAGTGATCGGGGCGGGCGCGGCCCCCTTGCGCGATGCCCCGCCCAGGCGCGAGGCTGGTTGGTGTCATCACACATCCCCGCGGCAAGGAAGCAAGATGCTAAAGCTTGAAGACCTCGATCTGGACATGATCGCCGGCTCCATGCAGGATGACCGCTCCATGGGTGCAGAGTTCTACCTGGACCTGGAAACTGGAGACGTTCTCATGCCGGGATTTGGCGATGACGAGGACTTCGACCTCGAGGATGAAAAGTACGTGTACATCGATCGCCTCGAATCCTACGAGTCGTTTCAGCACATGGAGGATTTCACCTCCGCATTGCCCGAGGGCAAGGCCCGCACAGAACTGGAGCAGACGCTGATCCGCAGCAAGCCGTTCCGGCATTTCAAGGACGTGCTGGGCCACTACCCGGAGGAACGCGAGGCTTGGTACAGGTTCAAGGACGAGGCCATGCGGCGGGTGATCATCCGGTGGCTGGTCGGCATCAAGGCCATCGAGGACCCCGATCCCGACGGCACCTTTGAGGACGGGACCGAGTAGGTCCTACCCCAGGGGCGGGAAGCCCGGGCCTGGAACCAGGAACTCGACCGCAGCGGCAACCCGGAACGCCATGGCCTCGTCAAAGGGGTGGGCGACGACCTGCACTCCGGTGGGCACCGAGTCGATGGACATCCCGCTCGGAACCGCAACGACCGGGCAACGGTTGGCGACATTGAACGGGCTGGTCAGGTGTGCCTCCCAGTAGTGGCCCAGGTGCCCGCTCGCGGTGTCGATCCCGTCCAGATAGTCCCCGTCGGCGGCCAGCGAGGCCACCGCCGAGGTCGGGCACAACAGCGCATCCAAACCCTCCATCGCCGCGGCCAGCTCCCCCTGGAGCGCATGGTCCATGGCCAGGGAATCCACCAGGGAGTGCCGTTGTGCCGCCGCGGCCGCGTCCGTGATGAACCGGGCCGTGTAGGCCGCCAGCTCGGACTCGGTGCCGGCGGTCTCCGCCGCCATGGCCGGGCCCAGGATGTGCCCGAAGTGGGCGAAGGTCGTTTCGGTGATCCGCGCGGTGGTCCAAGGCAGTTCAACCGGGACGATCACCGCTCCCGCGGCTTCCAGCGCCCGGGCGACCTTCAGGGTGTTCTCCCTAATTTCGGGCGTCACCGGGTAGTCGCCCAGCGTGAGGGACAGTCCGATGCGCAGCCCGGTCACGTCCCTGCCGGCCAGCAGGTTGCTTCCGTTCCCGCCCCAGGAGCCGTGATCGGCGTGGTGGCGACCGGACATGACCGAGGCCAGCAGCGCGGTGTCGGCAACGGTGCGACCCATGGGTCCATCTCCCCGGTACCAGTCGGCGGCCAACACACCGGCTGCCGGGATCCTGCCATACGGGGCCTTGTATCCCACGGTGCCGGTGAACCCGGCAGGGATGCGGGTGGACCCGGCAATGTCCGAGGCAGTGGCCAGCGTGGCGAACCCGGCGGCCAGTGCGGCCCCGGAGCCGCCGGAGGATCCGCCCGGCGAGGCCGGGGCGTTCCAGGGGTTGCGGGTGATGCCCCACATGGGTGAATGGGTGGTGGTGGCGCAGCTGAATTCGGGGCTCGTGGTGCGGGCGTGGATGATGCCGCCGGCCTCCTTGATCCGTTCGATGACAGGGTGGTCCTCGGTGGCGATGCGTCCGCGGTGAACTGCCAGTCCCTGTTCAAGCTTGCGCCCGGCGATCCCGTGCTTTTCCTTGGCCGCGACGGTGAGCCCGAGTAGCGCCGGGGCGTCCCCGCCCTCCCTGGCCAGGCGGACGTACGTGTCCGCTGCATTGCTTGCCCGCTCGCGCGCGGTGTCCAACATGGTCTCGGTGAAGGCGTTGATGCCGGTTTCCCGGTCTCCGTTGTGGGTCTCGATCCGCTGGATCTGCGCCTCGAGCACCTCGAGGGGCGAGAATTCCAGGGCCCGGAAGCCTGCCAGCAGCTCGGTGGCCGGGCGCAGCGCCAGCGAGGTGTCCTGCTTGGCGGCTGTGGTTGCGATTCTCATGATGCGCTTGCCTTCGTAAGTTCCCGGGCGTCGGGAGTGCCCGGTGCCAGCGCGCCGCCGGCCATCTCCCAGGCCACCTCGGCCAGGGCGCGCACGCCGTCGAGCATGTCCGCATCGGTGGTGAATTCGCGTTCGCAGTGGCTGACCCCGTCCACCGAGGGAATGAACATCATGACGGTGGGGACGATGCGGTTCATGGCCACCGAGTCGTGCCCGGCCATGGTGCGGATCCGGCGCACCGAAAGCCCCAGGTTTGCGGCGACCTTCTCGGTCAGTTCCAGCCCGTCCTCGGGGTAGTACTGGATCCCGCGGACGTCGAAGTCGTTGACGTTGATGCGGATGTCGTGGTCCTTGGCGATCTGGGCAATGTCGGCCAGCAGTGACGCCCGGGCCTCGGCGACGATGTCCGGTGAGGCGGAGCGCAGGTCGGCGACAAGGTGCACGCGGCGGGCGACCACGATCGGGGAGTTCGGTTCCAGGGTCAGCTGGCCCACAGAGGAAACCAGGGCCTCGTCGGCAAACTTCGCCGTGACGTCGTGGACCAGCAGCACCACCTTGGAGGCGGCAACCAGTGCATCGTGGCGGTCGGCCATGGCCGTGGCGCCGGTGTGGGACTGTTCGCCGAGCACCTCGACGTCCAGCTTCTGGGTGTACCAGGAGTAGTCCACGGCGCCCAGGGTGATGCCCTCGCGCTCCAGGATCCGTCCCTGCTCGATATGGATCTCCGCGTAGCCGGCGATTTCGGGGCGCTCGTCGGTGCCCAGGTAGCCGATGGCACCCAGCGCCTCGGCGACGGTGGTGCCGGCCAGGTCCTTCACGGCCAGCATCTTCTCTTGGTCCATCAGCCCGGCGAAGACCGAGGATCCCATGATGGAGGGGGCGAAGCGCCCGCCCTCCTCGTTGAACCAGTTCACCACGGCCAGGTTGAAGACCGGCGTGGTGCCCGTGGCGGCCAGACGCTCGGCCACCTGTTCGGCCGCATGCAACCCGGCCAGCACGCCGTAGGCTCCGTCGAAGCGCCCGCCCAGCGGCTGCGAATCCAGGTGCGAACCCAGCAGGATGTAGGGTGCACCGGGGACCAGTTCAACCAGGGCGAACATGTTCCCGATCCCGTCGACGCGCACCTCCCAGTTCCGCGTCCGCGCGAAGGCGGCAAACCAGTCGCGGGTGGTCTTGTCCGCCTCGGTGGCGGCCTGGCGCTCGACGCCGTTGTTCTCGGTCGCCCCGATTCCGGCGACGTGGTGGAAGTCGGTCTGGAATGTTGCATCGCTCATGGGGGGGTGCTCCTTGCAGTGGTTCGGTGGTTCGCGTCGGGTGTCGGGAAGTGCTCAGCCGACGCGGTGGTGGGTCTCCGGGACCTTGGTGAGGGTCAGCAGCAGGAATACGATCACCGCTGCACCCGCCATGTAGTAGCCCGGTGCCGCGCTCAGCCCGGTCTGGGAAACCAGGAAGGTTCCGACAAAGGGGACCGATCCACCGAAGATCGCGTAGCCGACGTTGTAGCTGATGGCGGCCGAGGTGAAGCGGGTGCGGGTGGTGAAGATTTCCACGAAGAACGTGTAGCAGCCGCCGCCGTAGATGCACATCGGGACCACGAAGAGCAGCTGACCGGCAATGGCCAGCGGCAGGGAGCCGGAGGTGACGAGCATGAAGCACGGGATGGACAGCAGGGCCAGTGCCGCGGAGCCCGCGATCAACATCGGCTTGCGGCCCACCTTGTCGCCGACGATCCCGCCGACGGGCAGCAGCAGCGCGTAGAAGAGCATGGCCGTGGCGTTGGCCAACAGCGACTGGTCGCGGCTGAGGTTTCCGGTGACCTGGACGTAGGACACGAAGTAGCCCGAGAGGAAGTAGAAGCCCATGGCGGTCAGGCCCATCACGAAGATGACCTGCAGCATGCGGACCTTGTTCTCGGCGAAGGCCTCGCGCAGGGGGCTGTATTCCTTGGAGGTTTCCTTGGCCAACACGGCCTTGAAGGCCTCGGATTCCTCGGTCTTTGAACGGATCCACAGGCCGAAGAAGGCCATGGGCAGGGCCAGCAGGAACGGGATGCGCCAACCCCAGGACATGAACGACTCGGAGGACATGGAGCTTGAGAGCACCAGGATCAGCGTTCCGCCGAAGACCGAGGGCAGTGCGGTGGCGGCCAGGGTGATGTTGAGCCAGAAGCCGCGCTTGTTGATCGGTGCGTGTTCGAAGACGAAGGCCGGTGCCCCGACCGATTCGCCGCCGGCGGAGAACCCCTGGATCATGCGGCAGAGCACGAGCAAGATGGGGGCAGCCGCGCCGATGGCAGCGTGGGTGGGCAGCAGGCCGATCATCGCGGTGGCCGCACCGATGGACAGCAGCGTGATGAACAGGACCTTGCGGCGCCCGATCTTGTCCCCCAGCGCCCCGAAGAACAGTCCGCCCAGCGGGCGGACCAGGAAGGCGACGCCGAAGGTTGCGAAGGTGGCCAGGAGCCCGGCCAGGGCGCTGGTGCCCGGGAAGAAGAGCTGAGAGAGCACCACTGCGGACAGACCATAGAGGGTGAAGTCGTAGAACTCGATGAACTGGCCGATGCTGCCGCCGGCGAGCACCCGCTTTTGCATGCCATTGGCGGACTTGCGCTCTTGTTTAAGCACTGCCTGCGGCTCTTGTGAATGGATCTCGGTCTTCATCGACGCTCCTGAGTGTGCGGTCCGCTTGCCCCATTGGCTCAAGCGGCGGCTTTTGATGTTTACCCTTGGAACCATTGTGGTGATCGCTGTCACATAGGTCTAACGGATTATTTCGGTTAGGTCCATCGAGCGAATCGATGGGAATTCGGTCAGGCAGAGGTCGATTGACCGGAGACAGACCCGTAGAGCCCGATACAGACCTGCTCGAACGCGAGCGATTTGCGGGTCGGTTTGGCTCCCACGGGGCGCACTAGCGACATCTCGATCGGCGGCAGGTCCTCGATGATGTCAAGGGGCACCACGGAGCCGCCGGCATAGGTCAGTTCGTTGGTCAGCCGCTGGTTCAGCAGCGAATACCCGTGGCCGCGGGCCACATAGGAGCGCACCGTCTCGTAGCCGGAGACGACGTGGCGTATGGATGGTCGGATCCCGAGCTGGCTGAACATGTCCAGGTAGTACTCGCGGGTGTGTTTGGCATCCAGCAGGATCAACGGCTCGTCGGCGAAGTCCCGCAGACTGACCGGCGTATGCGGGTTGGCGGCCCGCGGATGGTTGGCCGGGACCAGGACGCGCGGCGGGATCCGCTCCAGGACCCGCCGGTCGAACTCGGTGCCCACCCCCTGGTCGTACATCAGCGCCAGCTCGCAGACTCCGTCAAGCAGCGCTTGGCGCAGCGACTCCTGGTCTCCCTCGTGGAAACTGACCTTCACATTGGGGTGCGCGGCCTCGAATTCCTGCAGGATGACGGGGGCCTTGAACGGTGCCAGCGGCGAGTACATTCCCACCACCAGCTCCCCTGCGAGCGCTTCGCCCTCGTCGAGGACCGCTTGGTAGAGCAGGTCGGCCTCCTCCAGAAAGGCCTGCGAGCCCAACAGCAGGCGCTTGCCGGAAGGGGTCAGCCGCAGCCCCTTGCTGGAAAGCCGGGTGAACAGGGACGCGCCGAATTCCTCCTCGAGCCGGGCGATGGCCGAGGAAAGCGTGGACTGGGTGACGTTCAGTTCGGCCGCCGCCGCGGTCATGTTCTCCAGCCGTGCCACCGCACCGAAGTAGCGCAGCTGTACCAGCGTGAAGGATTTGCTCATGAGTGCATTATGGAGGAGTTTCGCACTTTTGAGTAAGCCACCCCTGTTTGATCGAGATTCGCAGATTTCCGTGCAGACATACTCCAGATGCCGCCTGGCGGTGTCCCAGCCACACAATGACCGGACCTCAATCTGGAACCCCTTCAACGTTTTTCAATGTTTTGGTTTACTTCACGATTCGGGTCAAAAATTCATAGCCAATGGAATAGACAACATTCATTCGAAGACGATGCTTGACCATTTTGCCATCCCGTATCGATTCAAGAAGTTCTGCTTCTCTGAGTTTCCGGAGATGGCGCGATACCTGCGGAGCTCCAATGCCAAGTCGTCTGGATAGATCGCTGGTGGTGCAATATTCGTTTACGAGGTGCCGACACAGCTCCAAACGGGCGCTATCAGCTAGGACTGCCATTTGATTTTGGATTTCGTGGATGCTTCTGTTGACGGTTCCCATGTCAGAGATCGGGAATTGCACAATGATGGGGATCTCGTAGCCCGCGTACTCGTCGTCGTACTTCACGACCACGTGAGGCTTCGTCAGGTTACTTGGGACAAGGACGAATTTGCGACCGCTGCCATTGACGAAGGCATTCTGAAGTTTGTCATAAGCGACCTGAGAGGTCTGTGGAAAGAAATGTGCGCCTGGAGTCAAAGAGGCCAGCACCATCGAAGCGGATCCCCCGGCCAGCCGTCGTTGGACTTCAACTTCGCTGGCTTTAAGCCGAGCGGAACCAGATTCCCAGCGCGAGTGAAAGCAGGTGTCATGGAAAGTTCGCAGAAACGCAGTCAGGACCTGACGGAAGAGCTCGGGATCGCGAGCCAAACGAGCCCCTAGCTCTTCGCGCTCTTCACTCCGTGTCCGGCAGATCTCTAGAAAATCAGCACGGTCGTTGCTGTCGTTCATGATGTCCAGGGTACGGTCGGATCGACCACCGATGATCGCTTGAACGCTCATCTGCACAAATGCTTCGAGAGGCAGCGCTGCGACGCTTGCCAGCTCAGAATCGAAGCCTTGGTTAGCGCTAGAGTTCAATGGCATTAATGCGCGGAATCTGAATCGCGCCCACAGCGGTGAGAACGAACGCATGGTCCGTCTCAACTGAGCGGATATTTCGGCATCAATCGCTTTGAGTTCTCGCGAGAGTTCAAGATGATGGCCAGGCTCCGCAATGCAATGGAGCATGGCCATCATCTCGGCCATCTCTGAAACCCTGACAGTAACATTCGCTGGTTCGACGTCGGTCAGGTCAAAGATGATCGGCATGAGACGAGCTTAGCTGACCTCGGCTAGCGACAAGGAGCATCACAACCCCAAGGTAATAACCGCATTTAGAAGCGCAATTCCTCTGCAGAAAGGCGCAGCTCTTCAGCATCAACACGGTGCAAAAACCCTTGCAACGTCAGCCGGTCAATAACTCGAGCAAGGACACGACGGTAGCTATCAATATCGCCATAGATCTCTTGCAAGCGCTGTCCATCAAACGGTGTCTCATTGCCGTGGTACCACGAGGGCCGACCCATGGGCGTCGCAGCTACGAGGGTCGACGTCGGCGCATCCGTGTAGGTGCTTCGCACACCTCCACGAGCGTTGCCCCACTGATCACGCGAAATGGTATCGGTGTGCCCCTCGGTTTCGAGTAATTGGGAGGGAGGCGGCACTAGCTTTCCTTCAGCCCAATCTGCAAGCAGTCCCAGTAGTGCTCCGTAAATATGGGAATTCGGGAAGGTCGACCAGTGTGCTCCGGGAGGCAGCGGGCAGTCCTTGAGTCTAAGTACATCCTTCTGACTCATATGGCGTGTTTCCCGATGTGCCATCCCCGCGATCTCGTAAAGGCGGAATGTTTCGGAATCTGCTCGGCGATGGCTCAGTCCGCGAACCTGCCCAGATACCCCGCAATCCCAGCGAACGGACTGGAATTCCGCTTCACCCAATACCTCAATCACCGGAACGTCTATATCCGGTAGTGATTCACCGCCTGAGGCTCCAGGCAGGTATCCGTCAAAGAGGGGCCCTCCATCGGCCCGGCGCTTGGCATGGTGGTGTTGCTCGACAAAGCGACGAACCACACCGCCGGTCTGGGATATCCCGGCGAAGAGAAGGGTCTTGACTTCCGAATTCCTGATTCCCGGCAGCCCGCCACGAAGTGCATGTGCGACCTGTGCAATGATTTCAAATGACTGGGGTGTCGCCTTCCACCATCGTTCCTTGAACGCATCGTATTGTTCAGCAAGAATCTCAGGGCTTGGGTTCTCTGTGAAGGGAATCGATCCTGCGAAGTCGCTTGCCAGCTCCCCCGCCGTAAACACCATGTCTCGATACCGTTCGGGATTGCCTCCCTGGATCAGGTCCAGCGCCGACGGAGCCTGTGAGTCAATTTCTATCCACATGTACCCATCACGCATCAGCGCACGGTTGTAGGCGCGCCAGACCGAGGTTCCTCCCCAGATATGACTTACCTCCGTGAGCGTTCGACCATTGAATTTGCCCATGTCTTCAGGCCGTCGAACTAAGATGCGTGTGAGAAATGGTGCCTCGGCTGCGTTACCCGAGACAAAATATTCTTCCTGGATGTATCCGTATGAGGGCATTCGTTCGGTTCCGTAGGATTCGAGCACAACGGCTCGATTTCCTTCGGTTTCCGGGATCGGGCCCGAAATTTGGGCGCACGGAACTAGGGTCTGTGAGGTGGTCATGTTCTAAATCTCCTGTTTTGAAGCCAAATGCCAGCGAGAGAGCGCGCTAAAGACTGGGCGAAGAGTCCAGCAATGTACGCGTGTATGCGCTTTTCGGGTTAGCGAAAACGTCTTCCGCTGACCCGTTTTCCATAATTTTCCCGTTGTAAAGCACCGCTACCTGATCACTCATGAATTCCACGACGGCCATATCGTGGCTCACGAAGATCATCGAGAGGCTTCGCGATTCTTGGATGTCCTTGAGTAGGTTCAAGACGCGTGCCTGAACCGAAACATCCAGCGCGGAAACCGGTTCGTCAGCAACGATAAGTTCCGGTTCAAGTGCCAAACCGCGTGCAATAGATATACGTTGCCGCTGGCCACCTGAGAACTCATGCGCGTAGCGTCCCAACCAGCCCTCGGCCAGCTGCACTTCATCTGCAAGGGCTCGAGCCCGTATGCGACGTTCCTCGGCAGAATATAGATTCTGTACGCGCATCGGCTCTTCAATGAGCTCTTGCAAACTCATCCGCGGATTCAGCGAATTTGATGAATCCTGAAAGATCATCTGCATCTTGCGACGGTACAAACGCAATTCGTCTTTGCCCAAGGCGAAGATGTCTTGACCCAGAACGCGGACAGACCCAGAGGTCGGTTTGATGAGCCCAATGGAGATTCGACCCAGGGTGGACTTTCCGGATCCGGATTCGCCGACCAGCCCCACGACTTGATTTCGTTTGACCGAAAGCGAGGCGTTGTCTACGGCGACGTGTTTGGAACGCTTGAACATGCCGCCAACATTGAACTCTTTGCTGACGTTGGTAAGCTCCAGTACGAGGTCGTTTTGGGTTTCGAGCTGATCCGTTTTCATGGCGTCACCTTTGAATAGATGGACTTATCGATCACCGGGAGTCGGTGTGGTTGACGGCCCAGCCGCGGCGCCGCTTCCAAAAGGCCTTGGGTGTAACCAGACTTCGGGTTGGCAATGACTTCTTGGGTAGCGCCCTGCTCCATTTCGTAGCCATCCAGCATGACGACGACGTCGTCGGTATATTGCGACACCAAACCAAGGTCGTGGCTGATCAGGACCAATGCCAGGTCGAGGTCATCGCGCAATTTCAGCAGCAAATCCAGGATCTGTTTTTGAATAGTGGCGTCCAGGGCGGTTGTCGGTTCATCAGCGAGCAGCAGGGCCGGGTTGCAAGAAATACTCATGGCGATCATGACGCGTTGTCGCATGCCCCCGGAGAGCTGGTGAACGTAGGATCCCAGTACACCTCGCGTCGGAGGAATCCCCACGAGATCCAGCAGCTCACTGGCGCGATTATGTGCCTGTTTTTTGTCCAGGCCCAAGTGCATACGCATGGGACGAATCATTTGCTCGCCAATAGTCATCGTCGGGTGCAGCGCACTCATTGGTTCTTGAAAAATGAAGCCGATCTCGGAACCGCTTAGTTTGCGCCGTTCTGCATGAGTCGCTGTGAGCAGATCTTTGCCCTTGTACAGGATTTGGCCCGAAGCAACCGCCACATCCGGCAGGATCCCCATGATCGCGGTGGCAGTCATGGATTTTCCGGAACCGGATTCGCCGACAACGCCCAGTGTCTTCCCCGCTTCAAGCGAGAAGCTCAGCGAATGTACGACTCTGCTTGGACCTTCTGGCTTGAGGATGTCGACGTTCAGGTCGCAAACTTCGAGTAACACTTTTTCACCTACGCGCATGGCGCTAGTCCTTGCTGTCTATACGGATACGCGGATCGATCAGTGCACAGACCACATCCACCAAGAGATTCACCAACACAAAGATGATGGCAATGAGGAAAATGCATCCTTCAATGAGCGGGTAGTCACGGCGATCTACGGCTGTGAGCAGTAGCTTGCCCAATCCTGGAAGCGAGAAGACGTTTTCGGTAACTACTGCGCCTCCGAGCAATGAAGCCATGGAAAGCCCAACCACCGTAACTACCGGTACCAGCGCCGCGCGGAATACATACTTTCCAGTAATGGTCTTCTCGCCAAGGCCCTGAGCACGCGCGGTATTGACGAAAGGCTGGAATTTCGCATCCAGGACGCCATTACGTGAATACCTGAAGAGCGTGGCTGCCTCCAAGACGCCCAGCGCCAGGGCCGGCATCGCCATGAAGGAGAGAAACTGAACGAAGTTTTCCGTTGGGGCCACATAGCCGGCGACAGGGAACCATCGTAAGATCACACCGAACACCAAGACCATCAAGATGGCCAGCCAGAACGTCGGCATGGCAATGCCGACCGCCGAACCAACGACCATGGCCTTATCGGTGATCTTTGATGTGGTTGATGCCGCAATCGCTCCCAGAAGTGGGCCAAGCAAGACGGCAACAATCAATGCCAGAACGGCAAGTTGGGCAGTCACTGTGGCTGCAGCAAGGACTAGCTCGCTCACCGGGGCCCGGAGAAATATCGAGTCCCCGAAATCGAATCGCACCATACGTCCGAGCCAGACAATGAATTGAAGGATGATGGGCTCGTTGAGTCCCATCTCTTCTCGAAGCTTTTCAATGTCAGTAGCAGTGGCTTCTTCGCCAAGGATGACCGCGGCGGGGTCTCCGGGAGTCAGCCGCAGCAATACGAAGAGCAGAACCATGGGCACGGCGATGGTTGGCAGCAACGCCAATAGGCGCTTGAGAATGTAATTGAGCATTAGTGCTGTCCTTCCTTTGACGTGACCTTGGCAAGTGTCTTGAGTTTTGCGAGGCCCGCGATGCGACGTGCTCGAGGATCCATGGAGTCTCGCAGCCCGTCACCTAGGAGAATGAGGCCCAGCACCGTAACCAAAATGGCCGCACCGGGGAATACGCCGATCCACCAGGCAACGGCGATGTATTTCTGCGCGGCCGAGAGGCTGGCACCCCAGCTCGGTACTTCGGGTGGGATTCCGATGCCCAAGAAGCTCAAGGCAGCGATGGAGAGCACAGTTGCAGCGAAACCCATTGTTGCTTGCACGATCAGGACGGAGACGGCTTCTGGGGCAACATATTTGGAGAGAATCCAAGAGTCCTTGGCACCCATTGCCCGGGCAGATTCGACCATGGGAGTCGATTTCACGCTGAGTGATGCCGAACGAACCACGCGCGCAATCGGGGGAATCAAGACCACTGTTAGTCCGAAGACCACCGGCCCTACGCCCCGGCCTAGAACGCCAACCAGGCTCATAACCAAAATGATGTTTGGGAACGACATCATCCCATCGATGATGCGCATGACCACTGCGTCAACCTTTGGGAAGTACCCGCAGATGATTCCGATCAGGTAACCGATGACTATGGCCAAGACCGTACAAAGCGCGGAGATTCCGAGGGCAGTTTGGGCACCAAAGAGCAGCATGGTCCACATGTCGCGCCCTTGGTCATCAGTACCCAGCGGGAATGCCGCTTGGGGCGCTTTCAGCCGGTTTACCGGATCGACAAAATTTGGGTCCCCGCCAAGAACCGGCGCTAACAGGGCTAGGCAGGCCACCAGTAAAATGATGACTGCACCCGTCATCGCTGAGGGGTCCCTTAGCAAGGCCTTTAATGTTGGTTTCATGTTTCTCTTCTTATCTGCGAACGATCAACAGCGAGATTTCTTGCGCAGGCTGGGGGTGGTTCCGTCATCTTGAATCACACAGAGACGGAACCACCCACCCACACCCTCGGTGTGCTTAGTTGCCGATCCATACGTTATAGAAGCCGCGCACAGTCCCTTGCGTCGGTTCAAACCCACCGATACTGGCTCCGATTACGCTCAACCGCGGTTCGTGCCCGAGCTTCACAAATGGCAACTCGTCCCAGATCAGCTGTTGCATTTCATTCCAGGCAGGCAGACGGGCTTCGATGTTTTTGCCCGCAGTGACATCAGCCATCAACGACTTCTTTTCATCCGTGGTCCACCATCCCGGGAAATCGTCGTTGAGGAACACTACTGTCAGCGGATCCGAATAGGCGGTACCGCCGGCAAGGAAGATATCCCACTTGGAGGGATCAGTGCGGGCGGAGCCGAATGTGGCCGCGTCCATGGCCTGCAGGTCCACTACGAAACCGATGCCCTCCAGTTGCTGCTTGAGCAGGGGGCCGTAGCCATCGGAGTCGGGGCGGTACAGCACTCGGACCGGCGTGCCGTCGTATCCTGCTTCTTGCAGCAGAGCCTTACCGGTATCGACATTCCTGTTCTTGTAAATATCTGCACCGGCATCCGAATACCATGGTGAGCCCTTGGGGAACAGGCTCGAGTCATCAGCAAAGTACTCGGTCCCGCCAAGTTGCTGGGTGGCGATCGCTACCGGATCTACGGAGTTCAACACCGCCTGGCGCATTTTCAGATCTGCCATCAGTCCGGATTTGTTGTTCAGCTGCAGCAGCGAGAATCCAGCACCCTCACTCACCACCGGTTCCAGTGATGGGTCCGCCTCATAGACAGAAAGCTGATCCATGCTCATGAACTGTGGAACGATGTGCGCCTGACCGGTACGAACTTGGTTCAGGGCATTGGCGTCGTTAAAGGGGATGAACTTAATCGTGTCAGCATAGGCTGTCTTGGCCCCGGTCGCACCATCTGCTTTTTCGCTGCGTGCGGCGTAGTCGTCAAAACGCGAGATGACGGCTTGCTGGTCGGTCGCGAAGCTGTCCAGCTTGTAGGGACCGGTGCAATCCAGTGAGGTCAGGTCCCCTGAACCGGCCGCTTCCAATGAAGCGGCTGACATGATGTAGGCACCAGTGTCCGGTGTTGCCAGCAGCGCTGGGATGGCACCCGACGGTTGGTTCGTGGAGATGGAAACGGTCAGCGGGCCAGCCGCGGAAATTTCCTTGGTCAATGAGCTGAACAGCTCACCGGCATCCCCGCTGCCATAACGCTCCAGCGAGGCGACCACATCAGCTGCCGTCAGTTCGCCGCCGCCATGGAATTTGACGCCTTCACGAATCTTGATGGTGTAAACACCGGTCTGTTCGTCATACTCGTAGCTTTCGGCAAGCCCGTTGTCCACCGTGGTGTTCGCTGCGTTGGCAAAGAGGCCCTCGCACGTTGAGGCTGCAACCATCCAGTTCGACCGCGAGGTCGTAACATATGGGTCGATCATCGCTGGGAGTGATGCAACGACAAGCTCACCACCGGTAACCGGTTCGCTGGATCCGGCAGCAGCATCCGAGCTTGGTCCGCCGCCGCAGGCAGAGAGTGCCATTGCGGCACAGAGCAGAGTGCCGATCTTCACAGCACTACGTTTCGAAATCATGGCGCAGCCTTTCAATAAATTCCAGGTGGGGAGCCCGCGAGTGGGGTTCAATCAGAGTAGGGGGTTTCGAATGTGATACCCGTTTCATTTACCGCAGTCGCGGTAACTGAAAAGTATGCAGGGCCTGGGGGTTGGTTTCCATCCGAAATTCTTGATCGTCCGGGACATCAGAAGTACATGTCGACAGCCAACAATGATCTGCACCGTGAACCGTCCTGTGGTCGGCCCCTTCATTCGGGTTTTCTCCGCAGCCATATCGCCCACGACCTGGAACACCACTGAGGCCGATAGCCGTGGCACCATCGGAGTACGCCAGATCCACGACGAAGTGAGTTGTGGTGCCGGGTGAACAAAACCGGGCAGGTGGGTCTCATGATCGTGCACGACCCCTCAGGGCGCTGATCCCGATGACTACTTTTTCACCACCGATCTCACTGCCCGCGCGGCACACGTCCTCTCTCGTCATGTTGCACGCTGGAGGATCGAGGTCCCCTTCCGGGATGCCACGTAAGACCTCGGCGGGCACGACCCGCAGTCCCGATAGCGGCATGGGCCCGAACGGGCAGCCGCACCGTCGCCATGGTTGCATGCCGCCACATGGTGCTGGTATCTGGAAGCCCACCCTGACGGGCGGACGGCGATCGTCCGTCCGTGGGACCGATCCAAGGCCGGCCCAAGATTCATCGCTTGTCCGGCCGCGCTACGACGGGCGATATGGTCCCGCAACGTCCCGCGAACCGGCCGAGCGGCGGAATTTGGCATTGATACGCGCGCCCGACCGCAAACCCACCGGCGTCACCGTGGGGCAACCGGAAAATGCTGTCGGGCCGTGCGGGGATTTAGCCGGCGGAGTCCAGCTGGAAGGCCTCCAGGCGTGCCTGCATTTCCCGATACGGCGTGGCGGCCGGGATCGGCATGCCGTCGCGCAGGGCGTTGACACTCTCCACTGCGGCGTCCACCGCGGCGCGGTATGGCAGGGATCCGGAGCTGACACGACGCACGCCCAGCTTCCCCAGTTCGGCAACGCCCAGCGTGTGATGGGCCAACACATTGACCGGCAGCCCGATCCCGGCGGTGATCCCGCGAATATCGTCCGCGGCCACAACCCCGGGGGCAAAGATCCCGTCGGCGCCGGCGTCGGCATAGGCAGTGGCGCGGAGCAGGACGGCATCCACCGTGGCCTGCTCGGAGAACCAGAAGTTGTCCACCCGGGCGTTGATGAATACCCCGGGGCTGCGTTGCCTGATGGCGGCGATCTTGGCGGCAACCGTTGCGGGATCCACCAGGTGCCCGTCCCGGCTGTCCTCAAGGTTGATCCCGGCCACGCCCAGTATTGCCAGTTCGGCGACGAACTCGGCGACCTCGGTGGGGTCCTCGGAGTAGCCGTCCTCGATGTCGGTGGTGACGTGCAGGGGCAAGCGCACAAGCTGCGCCGCGAGCGCAAGGGTTGCACTCTTGCTGACCCCGTAGCCATCAGGCATGCCGGCGCTTGCAGCGATGCCGAAGCTGGTGGTGCCGACTGCCGGGTAGCCCGCCGCCGCAAAGGACAGTGCCGAGCCCACGTCCCAGGCGTTGGGCAACAAGAGTGGCGCATCCTGGTGGTGGAGTTCGTGAAACGTGGCCATGTTCTTTTCCGTCCCGAGCCATGAAGAAGTGGATTTCTCCCAGCCTACAAGCGCGGCCATGACGGACAAGGGGCCGTCCCCTGCAACTGCCCATGCCGCACCGCCGTGGTTCTCCGGGGTGCGGCCTTGGTCGCCAACTTTTCCGGGCGGCTCAGCCCGCGGGAACCAGTCCCGCCTCGGCCGGGCTGGAAATCGGGAAGTGGCATTCGGCCATGTGGGCTCGCTCGACCGGTCCAATGGCGGGCATCCCCAGCGAGATCGTCCCGTCCACGGCCGGCCCCGAGGCTTCGGGCCTGCGCGAGGCACAGATGTCCTCGGCCTTCCAGCAGCGGGTGCGGAACCTGCAGCCGCTGGGCGGATCCAGCGGCGAGGGCAGCTCACCATTCAGCACGATCCGCCTGGCCGGGCGCATTGCAGGGTCCAGCTTCGGCGAGGCAGACATCAAGGACGCGGTGTACGGGTGCAGCGGCCGGTCAAAGACATCCTCGGTCACTCCGGTTTCTATAATCCGCCCGAGGTACATCACCGCGACCCGGTCGGTCACGTGGCGGACCACCGAGAGGTCGTGGGAGATGAAGATGTAGCTGACCCCCAGCTGCTGCTGCAGCTCGTTGAGCAGGTTCAGCACCTGCGCCTGCACCGAGAGATCAAGCGCGGAGACCGGTTCGTCAAGGATGATCAAATCCGGGTCAAGGGCCAGGGCGCGGGCGATGCCGATGCGCTGGCGCTGGCCGCCGGAGAATTCCTGCGGCGTCTTGTACGCGTCGGTACTGCGCAGCCCCACCAAATCCAGCAGCTCGTTCAGCCGCTTGGAGCGGGCCGCCGAGCCCCGGTACAGGTCCTTGTGCGTGGCGAAGGGCTCGGAGATGATCTGCCCGGCGCTCATGCGCGCGTTCAGCGAGGCGAAAGGGTCCTGGAAGACCATCTGCACGCGCCGGCGCCAGGCCAGCAACTCCTTGCCCTTGAGCGCGAACGGGTCCTGCCCGTCGAAGCGCACGGTGCCGGAGTCTGGCGTCTCGAGCATCATCAGGGTGCGGGCCAGCGTGGACTTGCCGCAGCCGGACTCGCCCACCAGGCCCAGAGTCTCCCCCTTGCCCACCGACAGGCTGATCCCGTCCAAGGCCTTGAGTTGGCGCGATCCGCCACCGGCGGAGACCGTGAAGGACTTGGTCAGCTCCTGGACCTCGAGGACGTTTTTCCTGGGTGCCTGGGTGTCGTTGACGTTCATCGGTCTTCCTCCTGCAATGTCGACGCGGTTTTCGGCGAAGCGGGTTCGGTGCCGGGCCCCGCGGTGGCACCGGCGCGCAGGGATTCGGAGAAGTGGCAGGCGGAGAACTGGTTCACACCGCTCTGGCGCAGTTCCGGACGCTTGTCCCGGCAGATCTGCGCCGCCATCGGGCAGCGATCCGCATAGACGCAGCCGGACGGGATCGATTTGAGCTCCGGCGGGCTGCCGGGAATCGAAGACAGGTCGTCCCCGCGCCGCGCGTGCGTGGGCACCGACTCCAGCAGGCCCTTGGTGTACGGGTGGGTGGGGGTGGAAAACACCGTGGCCACCGGCCCGCTTTCGACCACGTTGCCCGCGTACATGATGCAGACGTCGTCGGCTTCCTCGGCCACCACCGCGAGGTCGTGCGTGATCAGCACGACCGCCATGTCCTCTTCCTCGCGCAGCCGGCGCAGCAGCGCCATGATCTGCGCCTGCACCGTGACATCCAGTGCGGTGGTGGGCTCGTCGGCGATCAGCAGCCGCGGGCCCAGCGCCACGGCCATGGCGATGAGGATGCGCTGGCGCATGCCGCCGGAGAACTGGTGGGGGTACGCGGCCACGCGCACCTCGGGCTCCGGGATGCCGACCCGGCGCATCAATTCGATGGCCTGGGCGCGGGCCTGCTTTTTGTTCATGCCACGGTGGATCCGGAAGGCCTCGCCGAGCTGCGCTCCCACGGTGTAGACGGGGTTCAGTGCGGTCAGTGCGTCCTGGAAGACGATGCCCAGGCCTGGCCCGGCGACCTCGCGGCGCTGGCGCGGGGTCATCGCGTTCAGGTCCCTGCCCTCGAGCTCCACGGTTCCCCCGGCCACGGAGGCGACGGGATCCAGCAGGCCGGCGATGGCCTTGGCCGTCATGGACTTTCCGCAGCCGGATTCGCCCAGCAGCGCCAGGGTCTGGCCCTGGTAGGCGGTGAAGGAAACGTTGCCCACCACCCGCACGGTGCCCGTGGGGGTGCGGATGTCCACGTCGAGCCCGGTGACGGCCAGGACGGCCTCGGCGGTGGCCGCCTCGCTGGTTTGGGGATCAAGTACTTCCATCATCACTTTGCCTCCTTGGCTGCGGTCTTCAGGGCCTTTTTGGCGGGACGTTCGAGGGTCAGGCGCCAGCGCTGGGCCGGGTCGGTGGCGATGCGCAGCCAGGCTGCCAATAGGTTCGCGGCGATCGCGGTAATGACGATGGCCAGGCCGGGAAGGATCGAGAGCCACCAGGCGGTCTGCAGGTATTGGCGCCCCTGGGCCACCATCAGCCCCCAGCTCACGTCGGGCGGCTGGATGCCGATGCCCAGGAAGGACAGCGAGGATTCGGCGAGCATGACGTAGCAGAATTCCAGCGTTGCCAGGGTCAGCAGGGTCGGGGTCACCACCGGGATCACGTGCATGGCGATGATGGAGTTGGGCTTGGTGCCGAAGGTGCGTGCAGCGTCCACGAAGGTGCGCGACTGCAGCTCGGCCGATTCGGCGCGGGCGGTGCGCATGTAGATCGGAATGCGGGTGACGGCCAGGATCAGCACGATGTTGGCCACCGAGGGGCTGAAGACGTAGAGGACCACGACGGCCAGCAGCAGGGAGGGGAAGGACATGATGATGTCGGCTATGCGCATCGAGATGTTCTCGCGTCGCCCGCGGTGGTATCCGGCCCAGACGCCCCAGAGGGAGCCGACGAGCAGGGCGACAAGGACCGCGGGGACCGCGACCATGAGGGTCGTGCGGGTGGCGACGACCAGGCGGGCGAGCACCGAGCGGCCCAGGGAGTCGGAGCCCAGCACGTAGGCCCATCCGTTGGCCGGGTCGAAGGGTGCCTTGTTCATGAACATCAGGTTTTGCTTGGTGGCCAGTTCGCCCATGAGCGCGGGGCCGAAGATGGCCACGAGGATCACGAGGCCCAGGACCAGGGCGCCAACGGTGGCGAACTTGTCGCGCAGCAGCATCCGGAACATGCTCGGACCCCCGAGCCGTGCCTTCTTGGGCCGGGGCCCGCGGTCGCGCAGGTTGGGCGCATTCAGTGTCTGTGTCATGGTCTTTCCTAGACGTTCGCGCCGGCGGCTGCAGGGACGTTGGGTTCACTGGGGGTGGTGGAATCGGGCCCGGGAGTGAGGTCCCGTGCCTTGCGCCGTGCCCTGGCCCCCGCGGTGGGACGGACCCGCGGGTCCAGCAGCGCGTAGCCCACATCGATCACGATGTTGAGCACGAAGATCGCCAGGGCCGTCAGGAGTACGCAGGCCTGGAGGACGGCGAAGTCGCGCTGCAGGATCGAGTCGATCATCAGCTTGCCGATGCCCGGCCAGCCGAAGATGGTCTCGACCACCACGGCGCCGTTGATCAGCCCGACCGTGAGGTCCCCGGCCACGGTCAGGGCCGGGGCCGCGGCGTTGCGCAGGGCGTGCCCGGTGACCACGCGGTATTCGGTGGCGCCCTTGGAGCGGGCGAGTTTGATGTAGGGCTCGGAGAGTGAGGTGACCATGGCGCCGCGGATCACCTGGACGAGCGCCCCGAAGGGCCGCATCACCAGTGTTGCCACGGGCAGCACCCAGGCCGCAGCACCCATGACGCCGGAGGTGGGCAGCCAGCCTAGGTAGATGGCGAAGACCCAGATGCCCACGATGGCCAGCCAGAAGTCGGGAATCGAGGCCGCCGCCATGGAGACGAAGGAGGCGAAGCGGTCAAGCACCCCGTTGGGCTTCAGCGCGGCCGCGGAGCCCACGATGATCGCCAACACAATGGCGATCACCATGGTCATCGCGGCGAGTTGCAGCGTGGCCGGGAAGGCGCGCAGCGCCATGGCTGCGGCATCCTCCCCGGTACGCAGCGAGGTTCCGAAATCCAGTCGCAAGAGACCACCGAAGTAGTCGGCCATCTGGAGAAGGACGGGTTGGTCCAGGCCATTCTTGGCAATGAAGTCCGCGCGCATGGCGTCGGTGGCGTTCAGTGGCAGGTAGAGGCTTGCCGGGTTTCCGGTCATCCGGGCCAGGGCGAAGACTCCCACCACCACGACCACCAGCGGCAGTGCGGAGGAGATAATCCGTTTACGCAAATAGGTGAGCATTATCCAGGTTGCTTTCCGTCGAATTCTTGATTGCCAGTGCCTTGCGAAGGCTTTGGGAAGGTGAACTACTGGCCCTTGGTGACTTCGGCCAGGCGCAGTTCGTCGCCCGAGGAGGAGTTCGGCGTGTAGTCCACCGTGCCTGCCACACCGAGCATGCCGGTCTGATGGGCGATGTGGGCGAACTGCACCACGTTGTCGTTCTGGTACGCGAAGACCTTCTCGAAGGCACCCTGGCGGTCATCTCCCGTAGCGGCGTCTGCCGTCTTGATCAGCTTGTCGAGCTCCGCGGTGCCGAAGGCCGACTGCGCGCCCTTGGTCATCATGTACTGGTCGACGGTGAAGGCGGCGTCGCCGGCCTGGTTGCCGTGCTGGGTCATCAGCATGATGGCGCCCTCGTCATCCGTGGGGAACGGGCGGACCTGGTAGGTCAGGTGCTGACTGGTCTCGAGCATCTTCAGCTTCACGTTCAGGCCGGCCTGGGTCAGTTGTTCCTGGATGACCTGGCCCAGTTCCTCGATCTTGGGGAACTGGGCGGAGCGCACGACCAGGCTGATCTGGGCCGAGGTGTCAACGCCTGCGGCCTTGGCCTCCTCGACCAGTGCCTTGGCCTTTTCCGGGTCGTAGGGCCAGACCGGCAGGGTCTCGCTGTGCCCCACGACGCCCTCGGGCACCAGCTGGGCGGCGGCCTTGTCGCGTCCGCCGTAGAGCGAGGCCACGATGGCTTCCTTGTCGATGGCGTAGTTCACTGCCTGGCGGACCTTGATGTCGGTGAAGGGCGCCTTGTCGGCGTGCATGCGCAGCGCGACGGTCTCGTTGTTGGGGTAGGAAACACCCAGGTCCCCGATGTTGTCTTCCGGGCTCAGGCCGGTGGCGATGTCCGCCTCGCCGGAGGTGACCATGGCGGCCCGGACGCTGCCCTCGCTCCTCCACTGGTAGTTGGCCATTTCGAAGGCCGGTGCCTCGCCCCAGTAGTCGGCGAAGGCCGAGGCGCTGATGCTCTGGCCGGCTTCCCACTTCTCGAGCTTGTAGGGGCCGGTGCCGATCGGTTCGCGCACCTTTTCGGTTGTGGAGGTCTCGGCCGGCACGACCTCCAGGAAGGAGAGACGCAGCGGCAAGATGGGGTCGGCCTTGGGCGCGGTGACCGTCAGGGTCGTGTCGTCAACGACTTTGACCTTCAGGTTGTCGTCGCCGAAGACGTAGCCCTCGACATTGCAGCCGAGCTTGCCGTTGACGGCGCGGTCAATGGTCGCTGCGGCGTCCTCGGCGGTGAATTCGGATCCGTCGTGGAACTTCACACCTTCACGCAGCTTCAGGGTCCAGATGGTGTCGTCCGTGCTGGTCCATTCGGTGGCCAGCTTGGGCTCAAGCTCACCGGTGGTGGGGTTGCGTTCGATCAGCGGTTCGGTGATGGTCGAACGCACCACGACGCCGGTGCTGGTGAGGTTCGATTCGCAGGCCTCCAGCGTCGGGGGCTCCTGCTGCAGGACCACGCGCAGGGTGTCACCGGCCGCCGGTGCGCCGGCTCCCGAGGAACCGGTGGCCCCCGAGGAGTTGGCCACGGAGCAGCCGGACAGTGCCGTGACGCCCAAAAGGGCGCCGGCGGCCACGGCCATGGAGAGTCGACGGGTGCGGGTCAGGGGGGTCGTTGCCTTGCTGGAAAAAAACATCGGTGTTTCCTCTGCGGTGAGCGAATTGGACGAGTGTGAACGACCAATGCGAGGGGATCTGCCGGTCGTGTCCCCATAGCCTTGACGCCGGAACCAAGGCCCGTCAAGGGTCCGCTTCCGCATGAACTCGCGGTTCTGGGACGGTTGGTTCCGATCGGCATTCGATGCGCATTGTGACTTCCGCTACATCACGCGGCTGACGGGGAATCAATGCCCCAACGGTATTGATCCATGCATTCTGCGTGTTGGACGCGCATGCTTGCGTCTCCCTAGGATTCAGGTATGTCAGCAGATACCAGCGCCATCACGCGGCGCGACCCCAGCCCCATATCCGGGAACGCCATCATGCGCGTCGGCCCGGTCAACCCCACGGTCGCCAAGGCGCTCGTTGACGACTACGACGCCATGGTGCTCCCCGAGCCCGGAGCCGCCCGCGAGGAATTCCTGACCGAACACGGCGAGTCGATCCGCGTCGCCGTGTGCTCAGGAAAAATCGGCGTCGACACCGACCTCATGAAGCGCCTGCCAAACCTGGAGGCCATCGTGAACTTCGGAGTCGGCTACGACGCCACCGATGTCGCCCAGGCCAATGAACGCAACATCCCGATCAGCAACACCCCGGACGTGCTCACCGACTGCGTCGCCGACACCGCACTGGGCCTCTACCTCGACACCCTGCGCTCACTGAGCGCCGCCGAGCGCTTCGTGCGCGCCGGCACCTGGGCAACCGGCATGAACTTCCCGCTGGCCACCCGCGCCAGCGGCAAGCGCGTGGGCATCCTGGGGCTGGGGCGCATCGGCGCGGCAATCGCCAAGCGGCTCGAGGCCTTCGGTTGCGAAATCCACTATCACAACCGCTCGGAAATCAACGGCAGTGCCTACACCTACTACCCCTCGGCGGCGGCCCTGGCCGCGGCCACCGACGTGCTGATCGTGGCGGCGGCCGGAGGCCCCGCCTCTGCCGGGTTGGTCGATGCAACGGTGCTGGAGGCAATTGGCCCGAAGGGCTTCCTGATCAACATTGCCCGCGGCAGCGTCGTGGACGAACCGGCCCTGGTGGCGGCCCTGCAAAATGGCGGGATCGCCGGAGCCGGGCTGGACGTGTTCGCGAGCGAACCGCACGTTCCCGAAGAGCTCCTTGCCCTGGACAACGTGGTCCTGCTGCCGCACCTGGGCAGCGGCACGCACGAGACGCGCGCCGACATGGCGGAGTTGACGCTGAACAATCTGCGCAGCTACATCGACTCGGGAGAGCTCCTCACACCCGTTTCGTAGGCATCTCAATCCCACACGTGGCCCACCCGGCGTTCCGGGTGGGCCACGGGCATTTTCCTTCCGCGGGCTTGGATGCAACTCGGGATAAATTCGGCCTGGAAAACTTCCCCGAAACTACTTGTGTAATAAGTTATCTACTTATACGATAAGTTGTGTTCGCCGACGCAGTCCGGCCATTCTTCCCAGGAGCACAGACCCGCCATGAGCTACACCCCCGATGCCATTCGCCACGTCAAGCTGTCCACCGCCCGGCTACCCCTGGCCACCCCGATCTCGGATGCCAAGGTCTTCACCGGGCGCCAGAAGCCCATGACCGAGGTCGTCTTCCTCTTTGCCGAGATCAAGACCGAGCAGGGCCACGAGGGCCTGGGCTTCTCCTACTCGAAGCGCGCCGGCGGACCGGCACAGTACGCCCACGCCAGGGAAGTCGCCGAGACCATGATCGGCGAGGATCCCAATGACATTGCCAAGCTCTACACCAAGCTCCTGTGGGCCGGAGCCTCGGTGGGACGCTCGGGCGTCGCCACCCAGGCACTCGCCGCCCTCGACATCGCCCTCTACGACCTGAAGTCCAAGCGCGCGGGCCTGCCGCTGGCCAAGTTCCTCGGTTCCCACCGCGACTCGGTGCGCACCTACAACACCTCCGGCGGATTCCTCAACGCCTCGATTGCCGAGATCCAGGACCGCGCCAGCCAGTCAATCGAGGAAGGCATTGGCGGTATCAAGATCAAGGTCGGCCTGCCCGATTCCTCCGAGGACCTGCGCCGCGTCACCGCGGTGCGCGAGCACATCGGCCCGGACGTGCCGATGATGGTGGACGCCAACCAGCAGTGGGACCGCGCCACCGCACTGCGCTTGGGCCGCAAGCTCGAGGAGTTCGACCTGGTCTGGATCGAGGAACCCCTCGATGCCTACGACGCCGAGGGCCACGCGGCACTCGCCGCTGCACTTGACACCCCGATCGCCACCGGCGAGATGCTTGCCTCCGTGGCCGAACACGAACGCCTCATTGCCACCCGTGCCTGCGACATCATCCAGCCCGACGCCCCGCGCATCGGCGGCATTACCCAGTTCCTGCGTCTGGCCACGCTGGCCGACCAGGCCGGCTTGGACCTGGCACCTCACTTCGCCATGGAGATCCACCTGCACCTCGCCGCGGCCTACCCGCGCGAACCCTGGGTGGAGCACTTCGACTGGCTGGACCCGCTGTTCAACGAGCGCCTCGAGACCAAGGACGGGCGCATGCTGGTTCCGAGCCGCCCGGGACTCGGCTTCACCTTCAGCGACCAGGCCCGCGCCTGGACGACCGACACCGTCGAGTTCGGCCGCGCCTAGTCGCCCCGCCGCGGCGCGCGTGAAAGCATTCATCCTATGAAACCCAATCTGACGGCCGGCCTGGTTGAGCACCTGCGCGGGCAGATCAGCACAGGACTCATTGCCCCGGGCGACAAGCTCCCGAGCGAGAATGCCCTGATCGCCGAGCACGCCGTCTCCCGCACCGTGGTGCGTGAGGCGCTGACCAGGTTGCAGGCCGAAGGACTGGTCCACACGCGCCGCGGTGCCGGCAGCTTCGCCCTCACTCCCCCGCCCCCCGAAACCGCTGCACAGGCGCGGGTCCCGCGGACCCTTGCCGAACGCCGGCAGTTGCTCGAATTCCGGATGGGTCTGGAATCCGAGGCGGCAGCCGCCGCCGCGGTCGCGGCGAAAGCCGGGACCCTGCCCGCCCTCGACGCGGCATTGGAAGCCTTCCGGAACGCCGGTACCAACGCTTCGCTTTCAATGAGCTGCGACTTCGAGTTCCACTCCGCCGTGGCGGCCGGGAGCGGAAACCCCTATTTCCTGGATGCGGTGCGCCACCTCGGTCCGGCTATGATTGCCATGCCGCGCCAACGCCTGGATTCCACGGAATCGGTCTTGCTCCCGCGGCTGGAACAGGTGGCCGAGGAACACCTCGCCATCCGCAACGCCATCGCCTCGGGCAACGCCATGGCCGCGGCCGCGGCCATGCGCGTGCACCTGGCAAATTCCCTGCACCGGCTCGAGGTCGAGGCAGGAGCCACGGCCGCGGGCGACTGAGGCGCCCAATCCCGAAGGTCTCGCCGTTATTCGTGGCGGGACCTTCGGCGTGCTCGCGCGTCGCCAAGTAAGGCCTGCGCGATACTGAGTCATGGCGAAACTCATGGCTGGCTCCGCATTCCGCAGCGCAATGCACCGGGGGAAATACGACGCGCACATTGCCCCGATCAATTATCTGGTCGACGAGCTTGGCAGCGGCGACGAGTCAGGAGGCCAATGGGTTCCCCATGTAGCCCCCATCCATGGCGGGACCAAGGCCAGGGTTCTAGCACTGCTGTCCGATCCAGGACCGAAAACCAGCAAGACATCCGGTTCGGGGATGATCTGTTTCGAGAACGACGACCCCACGGCGGCCATGCTTGGCCAGCTCTTTGACCAAGTCTCCATCCCCTTGAACGAAACCATGATCTGGAACGCCCATCCTTGGTACCGCCACGGCACGGCAAACCTTCGGGCCGCAGATCTGCGCCGTGGAATCGACCCACTCAAGCGCGTTATTGATCTCATGCCGGATGTTCGCGCGGTTGTCCTTTTTGGAAGCAATGCGCAGAAGTCATGGAAGTACTTTGCACAGGCGCATCCGCAAACGGCGCAGAAGGTCATGGGGATTCATTCGCCGCACCCGGGTACGCAGGCACTCTGGAGTCCGGATCCGCAAGAACGGGAGCGCCGCCTCCGGCGGCGAATCGCTGCAATGCGGGAAGCGCGCGACGCGTTGGACCAACCCGAATAACCCGGCTTCCGCACTCAACAAAGAGCCGGGCTGGTCAACCGACCACATGCAGTTGACCAGCCCGACTCCAAATCAGAAACACGCCTAGACCTGGTCGGCCTTCACGGCCAGGACCGGGTGCTCGGCTTGCAGCAGGATGCGCTGGGCGTGGGAACCCATGATGAACTTGCCCACCTGGGAGCGCTGGCGCAGGCCAATGACGATCAACGAGACATCGTGCCTGGAAGCCAGGTCCAGGATCTCCTCGGCGAGGTCGTCGCGGTGGAACGATTCCAGGATCCGGGCCTGGATGCCGGCATCCACGGTCGACTGCTTGATGCGTTCGATGTCCTCGGCGCTTGCCACTGACTTGTCCACCAAGGCACCTTCGCGCACCGAGTTCACGATCAGCAGCTCCTCATGGCGAAGCTTGGCTTCCTTGATGGCCGCACGCACTGCTGCCTCACCGACCTTGGTCGGAACGTATCCAACGAGGATGCTCATACTTTTTCCTTAGCCTTGGTTTCGGACAAGAGGGCGTTTGCCTTCTTGCGCTTGTTGATGACCGTCTTGACCATGGGCCATACCGCGACGATGACGAAGATGACCAGCAGGGTGCCGGAGATCGGCCGGGAGAAGAACCCGGTCGGATCGCCCTCCAGCACCAGCAGCGAACGGCGGAGGGAAGACTCGAGCAGGCTTCCCAGCACGAACGCCAGCACCAGCGGTCCGGGTTCGAAGCCGAACTTCTTCATGAGGTAGCCGAGTGCTCCGAAGAGCACCACGAGCATGACGTCGAACATCGAGTTGCGGATCGTGTAGGCACCGAGCATGGTGATCAGCGCGGTGATCGGCGCGAGGATCGCGCCACGGATCCGCAGGATCTTCACGAACAGACCCACCAGCGGGATCGACATGATCAACAGCAGGATGTTCCCGATGTACATGGAGTTCACCACGCCCCAGAACAGGTCAGGCTGCTCGGTGATCAGCTGTGGGCCCGGGGTCACGCCCTGGATGAGCAGGGCGCCGAAGATGATGGCCATGGTGGCGTTGGCCGGGATGCCCAGGGTCAGCAGCGGGATGAAGGAGCTGGTGGCCGCCGCGTTGTTCGCGGATTCCGGTCCGGCAACGCCCTCGATGGCTCCCTTGCCGAAGCGCGAGGGATCCTTGGCCCGTTTCTTTTCCACGGCGTAGGCCGCCAGTGAGGCAATGGTGGCACCACCTCCGGGCAGGATGCCCAGGAAGAAGCCCAGTACCGAGCCGCGTCCGATGGCGCCCGAGGACTGTTTCAGGTCCTTGCGCGAGGGCCAGACGTTGGCGACGGCGACGGGGGCAGCGGCGGCGCGGTGGCGCTCCTCGAGGTTGTAGAGGATTTCGCCGACACCGAAGAGGCCCATGGCGATCGGCACGAAGTCGATGCCGTCGGCCAGCGGCAGACTGCCGAAGGTGAAGCGCTCGGCGCCGGTGAAGATGTCGCGGCCCACCGTGGCCAGGAACAGGCCGAAGGCCGCGGCAGTCAATGCCTTGATCTTGGAGCCGCCGGAAATGGTGGCGACCAGCAAGATGCCCAGCAGGGCAAGTGCCGTGTACTCGGGAGGTCCGAAGTCCAAGGCGAACCCTGCGACCAGTGGGGCCAGGAACGTCAGGCCGATGATGCCAATGGTGCCGCCGATGAAAGAGCCGATTGCGGCAATGCCCAGGGCGGTGCCCGCCCTTCCCTGCTTGGCCAGGACATAGCCGTCAAAGACGGTGACCACGGAGCTTGCCTCGCCGGGGATGCGCAACAGCACCGAGGTGATGGTTCCGCCGTACTGGGCACCGTAGAAGATTCCGGCCAGCATGATGATCGCGGTGACCGGCTCCACCCCATAAGTCATGGGAAGCAGGATGGCGATGGTCGCCGCCGGGCCGAGGCCCGGAAGTACGCCGATCAGCATGCCGATGGCAACGCCGAGCAAGCAGTAAAGAAGATTGGTGGGGTCCAGAACAACGCCAAAGCCGTCCAGGACCGGGCCGAAGAAATCCATGCCGTTTACCTTGTATCTCTGGGACTAGAAAAGTCGGGGAATGGTGGTTCCGAGTGCGGCGATGAAGATCGCGTAGAACGCAGCAACAATCAGGAGCGAATATAGCGTTGCCGAGCGCCAGCTCTCGCCGCCCAGCCACTTCATCCAGATGAAGCACAGCAGCAGCGAAGGGATCTCGAAGCCGACCACGGGCATCAGTGCCACCATCCCGATCAGGGTGACGAAACCGATTGCCGCGTACCGGGAGTACGAAGAGAATTTCTCCCCGTCCTTGCCGCCGGTGCGGCCAATGAAGGCCTGCACCAGCGACAGCACGGCAACCACGAGGCTGACGATGAATGGCCACATTCCCGGCCGCGGTTCGGCCGGCGTTCCCAATCCCAGATTCAACGAAAGCAGGATTCCTGCAACACCGAGGGCGAGCGCCACCAGGGAGGAGACAAAGTTGGCCACCGGACCCGCGGGCTCGGGCGCCTCGGCGGCCCACACCTCCGCGAGCTGCTCGGGCGTCAGGATCTCTTCTTCCTGCACCGGGGTTTCTTCGGCGTGCGGCGATTTATCGGCTCGCATAACGTGCTTCCTTTGGATCTGGCGTGCGCCACCTGGGGTGGCGCGTGGGGATGGGGAACGGGCCTGAGGTTACTTGGAAGCCAGCGTGATGTTGTACTGCTCGGTCAGCGCCTTGTACTTCTCGGCCAGCGCGGTCCACTCGGTGACGACTTCCTCGCCGGTGATTTCCTTCGGGGTCAGCAGAGTCGACTCGTTGAAGGACTTGTAGGAATCCTTGGCAACTGCGGCCTTGACCGATTCGACCAGGGCGGTCTTGGTCTCTGCGCTCAGGCCCTTGGGGGCTGCGATCGCGCGGTACTGCGAGACCGGGACGTCGTAGCCGGATTCAACGGCCGTCGGAACGTCCGGGAGGAACTCGTTGCGCTCGGAGGAGAAGACCACAATCGGGGTGACGGTGCCTGCATCGATCTGCGGTTTGGCCTCGCCGAGCTGGATGGTGGAGACCTGGACCTGGTCTCCCATGACGGCGGTCAGTGCCGGGGAGCCGGAGTCGAAGGGAACCGTGGTGCCCTCGATCTCGGCTTGGGCCAACAGCAGTTCCTGGGCCAGCTGCGAGCCGGTGCCCACGCCGGTGGTGCCGAAGGACAGCTTGGAGCCGTTGCTCTTGAGGTCATCCACCGACTTGATGCCGGACTTGGTGCTGGCCACCATGACGTAGTCATCCTGGGACAGACCCGCGATGACATCCAGTCCGTCAAGGGTTACCGCTTCGGATTCCGAAACTGCCAACGGGGTGATGGTGATCAGCGAGGCATTGAGCAGGATGAGGTTGTGGCCGTCGGGCTCCATGGCCGCGACTTCCTGGGTGGCCAGCGCCCCATTGGCACCGGGCTTGTTGACGACCGGCATTGACACGCCAAGTTTTTCGGCCATGCCCTCCGCCACGGCGCGGGCGATAAGGTCGGTGGACCCGCCCGGGGCCTGGCCGACGGTCAGGGTGACCGGTCCGGAAGGGAAGGTCTCGCCTTCGGCGGCACCGCTGCCGACATTGCCGCCGCAGGCGGCGAGTGAAAGGGCGGCGGCGGCAGCGGCAACCGACAGCATTGCACGTCGAGTGAATTGGTGCTTCATTGCGTATTCTCCTTGTTGACGAGGCGTGCTGCCTGGGGAGTTCACCTGCGAGTGAGTCACAACACGTTTTTTGCTTCTGCTTGAGCCTAGAAATAGTTACGATGCTTGTCCAACCCCATCTAAGCATTGAGTGATTCCCGAAAGGTATCAATTGTTCACATTGGACCAAGCACGAAGTTTCGTCGCTGTCGCCGAGGAGCTGCACTTCGGTCGCGCAGCCGAACGGCTGAATATGACCCAACCCCCGTTGAGCCGGCAGATCCAAAAGCTGGAACGCAGCGTGGGGGTCGAGCTGTTAGAACGAGACAACCGCAAGGTCAACCTCACTGCCGCAGGCGAGGCGTTCCTCGTTGACGCCCGGCGCCTGGTGATTTCAGCCGAGCGCGCCCCGCTGAATGCGCGGCGGATTGCCTCGGGCCAGTCCGGCGAACTGCGCATCGGGTTCACCGCCGCCTCGGGCTTCAGCCTGCTCGGACCCCTGCTTTCGGAAATTTCGACCCAACTACCCCAGGTGCATCTCGAGTTGTCCGAAATGGTGACCGGCGAACAGGTTGCTGCGCTGCAAGACGGGGACATCGACCTGGGCTTGGCGCGACCGCCCTTTGACGAAAAGGCCTTTGAGTCGCAGCTGCTCTTCTCCGAGTCCCTTTGCATCGCGGTACCCACGGGGCACCGGCTGGATACGCTCCCGCGCGAGATCGTCATCGAAGACCTCGCGAGCGAAGCCCTCATCATGCATTCGCCCACCAAGGCCCGATACTTCTACGACCTGGTGGTGCGACAGATCGACTTCGAGCACCAGAACGTCGTCCATTCGGTCAGCCAGGTCCTGACGATGATCGCCCTGGTAGCGGCCGGGCGTGGCATTGCCTTCGTGCCCGAAAGCGCCATGCTGCTTGGGGTGGAGGGAGTCAGCTACCACCGGCTCGAGGACATTTCCGAAGATGCTGTGGAGTTACACGCAATCTGGAGCCGGAATTCCCGAAACCCCGCACTGGCAAAGCTTGTGCAGATCGTCAGGGGTTCAGCGCAGTCCTGAGGCGCGGCCACCGAGGCGCCCGTGCGCCGTCCCGACTGGCGATACCCGACGGGTATCAAACAATACAAATATGGGCTTGGACATGCATCGATCATCCTCCCTAGGCTGAGGTCAACGAACAAGAACATCGTCCACCGCCACTTATCCACGTTGTCGTGGAGGCGCCCCCATCTTTAGGAGTATCCCCATGGCCACGTACACCCCCGCCGAACTTGCCACCACGCTCAAGGACGGGCTGCTCTCCTTCCCGGTGACCGCATTCGATGCCGACCTGGAGATCGACGAGGCCGCCTACCGCCGCCACCTCGACTGGCAGTCGAGCTTCGGCGTCGCAGGCCTCTTCGCCGCCGGCGGCACCGGCGAGGGTTTCACCCTCACCCCGGAGGAATCCGCCCGCGTGGTGCGCATGGCAGTCGAGGAAGCCGGCTCACGCGTGCCGGTGCTCGGCTCGGCCGGAGGCTCCACCAAGCAGGCCATCCTCAACGCCCAGGACTCCGAGGCCGCCGGCGCCCAGGGCCTACTGTTGCTGCCGCCGTACCTGACCGAGTGCGACCAGGACGGCCTGTTCGCCCACGCCTCCGCCGTCTGCTCCTCAACCTCCACCGGCGTCATCGTCTACAACCGCGCCAACGCCATCTACTCGGCCGACACCGTGGCCCGCCTGGCCGACACCCACGAAAACTTCATCGGCTTCAAGGACGCCACCGGGGACATCGAGCACCTGACCCGGGTCTACACCAAGAACGGCGACCGCCTCTTCTACCTGGGCGGCCTGCCCACCGCCGAAACCTTCGCCCTGCCGCTGCTGCAGCTGGGCATGAGCACCTACTCCTCGGCCATGTACAACTTCGTTCCGGAGTTCGCCCTCGAGTTCTACCAGGACGTCCGCAACCAGGACCGCGCGGCCGTCACCGAAAAGCTCAAGCGCTTCGTCCTTCCCTACCTGGACATCCGCGACCGCGTGGCCGGTTACGGCGTCTCCATCGTCAAGGGTGGACTGAAGGCCATCGGCCGCGACGCCGGATCGGTGCGCCCGCCGCTGCAGAACCTCACCGAAGCCGACCTGGCCGATTTGGGCGCACTGCTGACGCAGGCCGGCCTGATGCCTGCCGCAGCAGCCGTCTAAACCTTTCCCACAGGACGCACCAACATCTTCACCGATATACCCACCTTCCGACGCAGGAGCAGCAATGTCCACGGATACCCAGCAACTCACCGGCCAGTCCATCCTGGCTGGGATCGCCACCCCGGGCAACGGAAAAGAGGTGCGCGGCTTCAACCCCGCCACCAACCAGCCCCTCGAACCGGCCTACTCGCTGATCGACACCGGCCAGCTACAGCTGGCCACGACCGCAGCCGAGGACGCCTTCGATTCCTTCCGTGCCCTTGACCCGGAAACCCACGCCGCCTTCCTCGAGGCCATCGCCGCGAACATCGAGGCCGTGGGAACGGAGCTGGTGGCCCGGGCCATGGAGGAGACGGGGCTTCCCGAGGCACGCCTGACCGGCGAGCGCGGGCGCACCTGCAACCAGTTGCGGCTCTTCGCCCAGGTTGTCCGCCAGGGCGACCACCTCGGGGTGCGGATCGACCCGGCACTGCCGGAGCGCACGCCGATGCCGCGGGTGGACATCCGCCAGCGCAAGATCCCGGTGGGTCCGGTCGCGGTGTTTGGTGCGTCCAACTTCCCTCTGGCCTTCTCCACCGCCGGCGGTGATACGGCCTCGGCCCTGGCCGCGGGCTGCCCGGTGGTCTTCAAGGCACACAATGCCCACCCGGGCACCAGCGAAATCGTTGGCCGGGCCATCACCCAGGCCATCACGGAGGCCAACCTGCATCCGGGCATCTTCTCGCTGGTCTACGGACCGGGTGCAAGCATCGGCCAGGCTCTGGTGTCCGACCCGCGCATCAAGGCCGTGGGCTTCACCGGTTCCCGCGGTGGCGGCACCGCGCTGATGGCCACCGCCGCCGCGCGCCCGGAGCCGATCCCGGTCTACGCCGAAATGAGCTCCATCAACCCGGTCATCTTCTTCGCCGGGGCACTGGCCGAGGACGCCGCCGGACACGCCAAGGCCTACCTGGGCTCGGTCACCGGCTCCAGCGGCCAGCTTTGCACCGCACCGGGACTGGTCTTTGTCCCGGCCGGGGATGCAGGCGACGCCTTCGCCGCCGCGCTTCGTGGCGAGACCGCCGATGTCGCAGGGCAGACCATGCTCACCCAGGGCATCTACAACTCCTGGGTCCAGGGTGTGGAAAACCTTGGCCAGCAGGCTGGTGTCGAGCTCTTGGCCGAGGGCTCCAAGGGGGCAACGAAAAACGCCCCGGCCCCATCCATCTTCTCCACCGGCGTGGAACAGCTACTGGACAACCCGGTGCTGCACGAAGAGATCTTCGGCGCCGCCTCCCTGGTCATCCGCTACGAGAACGCAGCCGACCTGGCAGAGGCACTTTCCAAGCTGGAGGGCCAGCTCACCGCGACCCTGCAGCTGAACGAGAACGACCACGAGGCCGTCGCCGCGGTGCTGCCGATCCTGGAGCGCAAGGCCGGACGCATCCTGGTCAACGGCTGGCCCACCGGTGTCGAGGTCGGCCACGCCATGGTCCACGGCGGACCGTTCCCGGCAACCTCGGACACCCGCACCACCTCGGTCGGAACCCTGGCCATCGAGCGCTTCCTGCGCCCGGTCGCCTACCAGAACATCCCGGACTCCTTGCTGCCAGCCCCGCTGCAGCAGGCCAACCCCTGGAAGCTGACCCGCCGCATCGACGGCACCCTGAAGACCGCCGGAGAAGACGCATGAGCACAGCACAACCCACCATCGCAGCCATCGAGGTCGTCCCGGTTGCCGGGCACGACTCGATGCTGCTGAACCTCTCCGGCGCCCACGGCCCGTTCTTCACCCGCAACATCACCATCATCACGGACTCCGATGGCCGCACGGGTCTGGGCGAGGTGCCCGGGGGCGAGGCGATCCGCAGCACCATCGAGGAGGCAGGCCAACTGCTCATCGGCGCCTCGGTGGCCCGCTACCGCTCGCTGCTGCGCGAGGTCGCCACCAAGTTTGCCGACCGCGATTCGGGCGGGCGCGGCGCGCAGACCTTCGACCTGCGCACCACGGTGCATGCGGTCACCGCCATCGAATCGGCGCTGCTGGATCTGCATGGCCAGTTCCTCGGCGTTCCGGTCGCGGAGCTGCTGGGCGACGGGCAGCAGCGCGATGCGGTGCCCATGCTCGGCTACCTTTTCTATGTGGGCAATCCCGATGACACCGATCTGCCCTACCTGCGCGAGCCACACGGCACCGATGACTGGGAGCGGGTCCGCCGCGAAGAGGCCATGACCCCCGAGGCCATTGTCCGGCTCGCCGAGGCCGCACAGAAGCGTTACGGCTTCAAGGACTTCAAGCTCAAGGGCGGGGTGCAAGAAGGGGATGCGGAAGTAGATGCCGTCATCGCCCTGAAGCAGCGCTTCCCCGAAGCACGCATCACCCTGGACCCCAACGGAGGCTGGCTGCTGAAGGATGCCATCCGCCTGGGCAAGCGCATGGCCGGAGTCGTCGCCTACGCCGAGGACCCGTGCGGTGCCGAGGGCAAGTTCTCCGGGCGCGAGGTAATGGCCGAGTTCCGGCGGGCCACCGGCCTACAGACCGCCACCAACATGATCGCCACCGACTGGCGCGAAATGTCCCACGCGGTGCGCTCCAATGCCGTGGACATCCCGCTGGCCGACCCGCACTTCTGGACCATGGCCGGGTCCGTGCGCGTGGCCCAGCTCTGCAAGGAGTTCGGGCTGACGTGGGGTTCGCACTCGAACAACCACTTCGACATCTCGCTGGCCATGTTCACGCAGGTCGGTGCAGCGGCACCGGGTACGATCACGGCCCTGGATACGCACTGGATCTGGCAGGACGGCCAGGGGCTGACCGAGGAGCCGCTGCTGATTCGCGACGGCGAGATCAAGGTTCCGGCACGTGCGGGCCTGGGCGTTACCCTTGACCGCACCCGGTTGGCCGAGGCGCACGAACTCTATCTGGAGCATGGGCTGGGATCGCGCGACGACGCGGCCTCCATGCAGTACCTGATTCCCGGATGGGAATTCAACGCGAAGTCCCCGGCGCTGGTCCGCTAACGCCGATCTTGCAAAACGCCACATAAAAAGCAGGGACGCGGGAAACGTTCGTCGGAACGTTCCCCGCGTCCCTGCCATGCTTAAGCGCGGGCGTGGATCGCGCCCGCTTCTTCAACGCCGTTTCAGGAGGCCATGTGCAGGGAGTGCTCCAGGGCTTCACGATCGTGCTGATCCTGATCTTCATTGGGCTGGCCACCGCGCGGTTTTTGCCGCGCAAGCGCGAATCCATCGCCACCGGGCTGACCCCGCTGATCTACTACATCACCAATCCGGCACTGATGTTCACGATGCTTGCCGACACGGACCTGCGCTCAGTGATCGGCGTGTACACCCCGATTGCGCTCATCACCGCCGCCCTGACCGGCGGCCTCTACGCGCTGAGCGCCAAGCTGTTCTTCAAGGTGCCGGCGGCCCGGCTCCCGGGCGCTGCCATGTCCACCAGCTACGTCAACGCAGGAAACATCGGCGTGCCGCTTGCGCTCTACGCGGTGGGCAGCACCAACCCGGTGGTCTCGGTCCTCATCGCCCAGCTGCTGCTGATCGCCCCGGTCTATCTGTGCCTCTTTGCCTTGGCGGCCCGGGCCAAGGGCAACGAGGAAAACAAGCCCCCTCTGGCCAAGACCATCCTTCGCTCCATCGCCAACCCGGTCACCATCGCCACGTTCGTCGGCGCGCTCTTCGCCGCCTTCAACCTCCGCCTGCCCGAGGTCATCAACATCCCACTGAACATGTTGGGCCAGGCCTCCATCCCGCTGCTGTTGATGGCGTTCGGCATGGCACTCTTCGGGCAGCGCCCGCTGGCAGAGAAGTCCCTGCGCGGCGAGGTCTTTTTGGCCACCGGATTCAAGATGCTCTTCATGCCGCTGGTGGCCTGGGTGTTTGCCGCTTTCGTCTTCAAATTGCAGGGCACCGCCCTGCTCGGGGTCGTGATCATGGCGGCGCTTCCCACGGCACAGAACGTGCTGCTCTTTTCCCAGCAGTTCCGGCTGGAAACCACGGTGGCCCGTGAAGTGGTCCTCTGCAGCACGCTGCTGGCCCTGCCGGTAACGCTGGTGATCACGCTCCTGCTGGGCTGATCAGGCACCGTGCACGGGCTCCGGCTGGTTGAGAAGTTCGGTGCGCCAGCTGCGCTTGGGCTCCCAGCCCAGGACGGTGCGGGCGCGAGAGATGCTGAAGGCCGGGGAGGTCCCGACCAGCCCGGCGGCCAGTTCCTCGCTGCCCGGCACATAGTGCGGCAGCAGCTCGCTCAACGGCCTGGTGGCCAGGGCATCGGCGGCGCCCACGAAAAAGGTCGAACCGTTCTCGATCACGTCCATCTTCCCCAGCAGCAGCAGCAGGAAATCGGTGACGTCCCGGGCATCGACGTAGTTGAACAGCGAGGGCGCCGCCAAATCCGGGTCCTGAAGCCGTTCGGTGACGGTGTGGCCTTGCTGGGTCGGCGCGCCCTCCCATTCCTCGGGGGCAATCACGTAGCAGGGGCGGAAGGAGGCGAACTTGGCCTCCTTGCCGCGCGCCGCGGCGAACATCGAGGCAACCTGCTCGGCCACCAGCTTGGACAGGCCATAGGCGTGCCACGGTTTTGTCGGGGTGTCCTCGTCCAGCGGGAATCGCGCGGGTAGCCAGCCGGAGGGCGCCCCATAGCCAATGACAGTGGGGCTGGAGGCCAGCACGATCTTCGTGCACCCGGCCTCCAGCGCTGCCGAGGCCACGTTGTGCGCGATGGTCGCATTGGTCTTCAGGATCACTTCCTCCGGGGCGCTGAACGGCACAGCGATGGCGGCCAGGGAAATGACGGCGTTCGGACGGACCGAGGCAAAGGCCTCGAGGGTTTGGTCGGTGTCCAGAAGGTCGACAGAGAGGTACTCGGCCCCGGGCTCCGGGGCCTCGGGCAGGCGTTGGTCAACGGACGTGACGGCGTGGCCGGCTGCAAGCAGGCCCTGGACAACGCTGCGTCCGAGTCGTCCCGAGCCGCCGGTGACCAGAATATGTTCGGTGAGTCCCATGTCCTGAACATTACCTCCCGGCCGGGACCTGTTGCGGGCAATCCAGGGGTGGTCCTAGACAACCATCGGGCCCGACCCTATATTCGGGTGAAGTGGGAAGCCCCATGTCCGCCCCAATATCTGCCACGCAAACCCAATCCTTCAAATGGAGCACCCCATGCCAGTGACAGGTCCGCGAGCCGAACAAAGCATTGAGTCGGTTCAGCTGCTCCGGGTGCGCATGCCCTTCAACGCGACCCGCAGTGCGGAGCCCGGCGACGAGAGCATCGATGAGTTCAATGCCTCCTCGCGCACCTTCACCTCCATGGAATCTTTGATGGTCAAGGTGACAACCAGCGAAGGACTGATCGGCTGGGGCGAGGCCTTCGGGCACAAGGTCAACGACGTCACCTGGGCGGCACTCGAATCGCTGGTCGGCCCGTTTTACCTGAACAAGCCCGTCGATCCGGAGCCCCTCAACGACCAGGCGCAACGCGCCTTCCATGCCTTTGGCCGCACCGGCCCGGTGCTCTACGCCATTTCCGCCCTCGACATCGCCTTGTGGGATATCAAGGCACAGATCGCCGACAGTCCCCTGCGGCGGCTGCTCAACCCCTCGGCACGGAATAGCATCACTGCCTATGCCAGCCTGGTGCACTACGGGGAAGACCCCGCCGAGGTGGCCCAGCAGATTTCCCGCGCCCAGGGCCTGGGCTTCGATGCCTTCAAGCTGCATGAGTCCAGCTATCCGGCCATTGCCGCGGCCCGGGCACAGGCAGGTGCCTCCGCACCGCTGATGGTGGACGTCAATTGCCGGTGGAATGAAGCGGACGCGGCGGCCGCCATCGACTCGTTCCTGCCACTAAATCTTCGCTGGCTCGAGGAACCCCTGTGGCCGCCGGATGATCTCGAGGCCCATCGCCGGCTGGCTGACCGGGGCATTCCGCTGGCTTGCGGCGAGAACGCCTCCGGCGCCGAGGCCTTGGATGCCGCGCTCGCTGCCGGCGCGCTGGGCGTGGCCCAGCCGAGCATCGGCAAAATCGGCGGATTCAGTTCCATGCTTCGTTATCTTCCGCCCCGCTCCGACGCAGCCGTGGTGGTTCCCCACTGTTTCTACTACGGACCGGCACAGGTTGCCACCGCCCAGTTCATCGCCGCCATGACCCACGAGGTCCAATTGGAAGCCCCGCTGCTCATCTGGGACGAGCACCTGCATCCCTTGCATGCCGCACGGGCAACCCTCAAGCTACCTGACGTACCGGGCCTTGGATTCATCCCGGACGCGGAGGTGCTCGAAAGGTACCTGGTCGACCGCCGCCTCTTGGGTGCGTGAGACCCGGCGGGATGGGGTGAACGGTAGTGCCGTTCAGCGACGCAAGGAAGAGCTGGCCATCGGGGGCTACTCCAGGCAACCTACTTCGAGCTCAAACCGGTTCTTTCGGGGCAGTCGAATCGTTCGGTTCCCCGGATTCCGGAGTGAGCGAATCCAGGAAGATCTTGCGCAGCATTTCCGCCGCCGGGTTGGTGGACGACTCGTCCCAGGCCAGATACATGTCCGAATGGTTCAGGTTCGACAGTCCGTTGGCCCCGGTGATTTCCTCGAAGACCACACCGCGCGGGGCGAACTCCATGGCGGTTGCCGGAACCAGCGTGACGCCCAGACCCGCAGCCACCAACGCCAACAATGCCGGAATCTGGCTGGCTATCTGGGCAATGTTCGGCCGGGCACCGACCGAGTCGAAAAGCCGGAGCACCAGGTCATAGAAGTACCGGGCCTCCCCCGTGGAATACATCATGAGGGGCAAGCCCACGAGTTCCTTGATGAACACGCCCTTCCCCGTGGCCAGGTCGTGGCCCTCCGGCAGCGCCACCACCAACCGATCCTTCTTGACGAGCTGGGTGACCACACCGGGGCGGGTGACCATCGGACGCAGGAGCCCGATGTCGATCGAGCCCTTGCTCAGCGCCTCCAACTGCTCAACGGAGACTGCCTCACGCAGCACCAGGGTCACATGCGGCAGGTGTTTGGAGGCCTGGTTCAACAGGTCAGGAAGCACGGCTTGGCCGGCTACGGCCGTGTACCCGATGACCACGGTCCCCGCGTCACCCGTGGCCACCCGGGAGACCTCCAAACTGGTCTTCGCGCTCAGATCAAGGATGCGCCTGGCGTTGGGCAGCAAAACCCGTCCGGCCGCGGTGAGCTCCACACGCCGGGAGTTGCGGATGAAGAGCTGGGCCTGGAGCTCGCGTTCAAGGAGTTGGATCTGTCGACTCAGCGGAGGCTGGGTCATGTTCAGCCGCTCCGCCGCGGCACCGAAGTGCAATTCCTCGGCCACCGCCACGAATGACTCGAGCTGGATCAGCGAAAACATCGATTCACTCCTTGAATGATTGGTTGTCATATTTGGCTTGGACACGCATCCATGCACGCACCTAAGGTGAGTCTAGCCACACCATTGATACGGAGCCCCCACATGTCGGAATCTGGACCAGACTTCTCGCTCGCGACGCTCAATCCCGATGCCACTGCCTCAAACAGTTCCATCATCACCGAGATCAGCGTGACTCCCGTGGCGTTCGCCGATCCCCCGCTGCTGAACTCCGTGGGCGTGCACGAGCCCTTCGCCCTGAGGGCGATCGTGGTCATCCGCACCGAGGAGGGTCTCTACGGCCTGGGGGAAACCTACGGCGACGAAGCCCACGTGGCACGGTTGAACCGGGCAGCCTCCATGCTGGTGGGCGCGGACGCCTTCAACATCAACCAGGTTTCGGCCCTGGTCACCGAATCCCTGCGCGAGGACTCGGGTTTAGGCGGGCATGGCACCGGCGGCATGGTCACCACCACGTCCCTGGAAGACCGGGTCCTCTCGGCCTTCGATGTGGCCTGCCTCGACATCCAGGGCAAGGCACTGGGAGTACCGGTCAGCATGTTGTTGGGCGGAGCGGTGCGCGACGAGGTCGCATTCAGCGGCTACCTCTTCTACAAATGGGCGGGACATCCGGGCCATGCACCCGATGCGTGGGGCGAGGCGCTGGACCCGGCGGGAATCGTGGCCCAGGCCCGCAAGATGGTCAACGACTACGGATTCACCGCGCTCAAGCTCAAGGGCGGGGTCTTCGAACCGGAGATCGAGGCGGCCACGATCGAGGCCTTACGTGAGGCGTTCCCCGAGATGCCGTTGCGCATCGACCCCAACGGCGTGTGGACCGTTGAGACCGCGATCAAGGTTGGGAGGCGGCTGGAGCCGGTGTTGGAATATCTTGAGGACCCATGCCTGTACATTGCTGACAATGCGGCGGTCCGTGCCGTAGTGAACCTACCCATAGCGACCAACATGTGCGTGGTGTCATTCAACGACGTGCCCCCGGCCATCGCCGCTGGCGCCGTGGACGTCGTCCTCTCGGACCACCACTTCTGGGGAGGTCTGAGGCGCTCGCAGGCCTTGGCCGGCATCGCCGAGACCTTCAAGCTCGGCCTGTCCATGCACTCGAACTCGCACCTTGGCATCAGCTTTGCCGCGATGATCCAGCTGGCCGCCGCCACCAGGAACATCGACTATGCCTGCGACACCCATTGGCCCTGGAAGTTGGCCAGCGATGACGTGATCGTCCCCGGAGTCCTGGAAATCAGCGGTGGTTCGGTCAAGGTTCCCACCAGGCCCGGGCTCGGCGTGGAACTCGACGAGGAAGCGCTGGCCCGGATGCACCAGCAATATCTGGATTGCGGGCTCACCAAACGCGACGACACCACCTATATGCAGAGCATCCACCCGGATTTCCAGCTCACCACCCCGCGCTGGTGAAGGCCATGCGTATCGTCGTCAACGACCCCATCATCTCCAGATTCGCGGACCTGCTGCAGGAAACCGCCCCCGGGAACGACTGGGACTTCGTTGCCGACCTTTCCTCCGAAGCACAGTCCGCTGCCATCGCCCGTGCCGAGGTGCTGGTGTGCGCCAAGCTCAGTGCCCGTGATGCCTCCGCCTGCACCGCCGGATTCGTGCACATCACCGGCGCCGGCGCCGACCGCGTCGCCGTCGCCGACCTCCCCATCGAGACGATGGTCGCCCGGACCTCCCACCACGAACGCTCAATCGCCGAACACATCCTGATGGTGGTGCTTGCACACCAGCGGCGGTTGCTGTCCGTGAGCGACCAAATGCGTTTCGGAACCTGGCGGTCGGTGGCCACCGAACCTAGCACTCCCCTACACCGGACCCTGGATGAACTCACGATTGGCTTCGTCGGGCTGGGCGGGATCGGAACCGAAGCCGTGCGCATGTGCACCGGGCTGGGAATGAGAGCAGTTGCCGTGCGCCGGAATCCCGAAGCGGCGGAAGCACCAGACACCAATGTCCAGTGGGTCAAGGCCATGGAGGACCTCCCCGAGCTTCTGGCGGCGAGTGACGTGGTGGTCCTTTGTCTGCCGCTCACCGAGGAAACCCACTGGTTGATGGGAACCGAGCAATTCGAACAGATGCGCAGCGACGCCCTGCTGATCAATGTTTCTCGCGGACCGATCATTGCCGAAGAGGCACTGTACGCGGCACTTCGTGAGGGAACCATCGGAGGTGCGGCCTTGGACGTTTGGTGGGACGCGCCCAACGGCACGGAGGCACCCGAGACTGTTGGCCGCTTTGCGGCCCTCCCGAACGTCATTTCCACCCCTCACCATTCCGGCCACGCCTTCCAGACCTTCGTGCGTCGCGCGACTGAAATCGCGCAGAACATCAACCTTTTCAAGGAGGGACGACCACCAGGCAACACCTTCGATCGCGTCCAGACTCCGGCACCTTTCGAATCGCTTCCGCACGCGTAGAGCCACCGGCAGCAAGGCGGGAAGTCTGTCTGAAGCAGGGAGCTCCCCCGGCACGCCGCAGGAAGAAACCCACGGCCGGCGGGCATCAACCTGTGCGATTGGCTGACTTTTACTACGTGGCGGTTTACGCTCGCCACGTAGCGAACCATCGGAGAAGGGACCTTCAATGAGTCATGATCGTGAAAATCCAAGTTCCGGGCATACGGCGCCACCGAACACGTCGAAGGAAACCATCGATGCATTGGGAAAACTCTCCGAAGCGCTCGAAGTCGTGGAAGATGCCCGTGGAAGTCTGTATCGGTTTCATCGTCTGACAGGCAGGGCAGACCTGGCCCTGGGCGAAGCCGTGGACATGTTCAAGGATGCAGGGTACGAAGATATCGCCCGCAAAGTGCAGGACACCATGGTGGGGCGCAATGTCTTGGAAGGACGATGGACCTTCCAGATCATGGAGGAATACGACGATGGGTACTACAAAGATCTCAAGACACTGGAGGAAGAGATTCGCCAGCAGCTCGTCGAGGGTCGTCGTCACCTCTTTGAGGCGCAAATGAAGGAAGATCGCCGAACTCACGGGCAACGCCATCACGAAGCCAGTCCACCGGAGGAACCATTGTGAGTAAGTTGCCCGCAGCCTCCAACCCGAGGGTTTCCCTGCCGCTCGTCAAGGAACCGGCGAGCGCGTACGAGCAAGTCTTCGTTCCACACCTCGGTGATGCCTTGCGGTTGGTTGCCCTGTTGGCCATTCCCGCGGCGTGGATCGTTTCGGGTCCGCTCTCGGCACTGACGATGCTGCTGGTGTCCGGCGGGACGTGGGCGTTGCGCTACTACTCCCAGACCCGGAGTGAGGATCTTGCGGGCCAGATCGTGTTGCTTCTTGGTGGGGCATTCAGCGTGCTGGGCAGCTACAGGGAAGTCGAATGGCTGGATCTCCTAGTCCACTTGCTGATGCTCGCGGTCCTGACCAAGACGCTCGCCATCGTGCTGATTCACCATGCGATGTTGCCGGATGCCTCAACCCGGCGCCAGACAGCAGGCATCCTGGTGGCCGTGACGGGATTGGGTGTCCTGCTCGCCGTGCTCTGGGAAATCGGCGAATGGGCCGGCCACACCTTCATCAACTCGGAAGTCGGAGTCGGTTATGAAGACACGCTCGGGGATTTGGCCGCTGGCTCCCTGGGGTCGCTGATTGCCGCATTCTGGTTCCACCGCTCGACCCGTTTCAGCAGGCAATCATGAGTACGCTCAGCGTGGTGGTCCCGGTCCTAAACGATGCTCAGCACCTGCGAGTACTCCTTGACCTGCTGGCCCGGCAATCAAAGGCGCCGGAAGAAATCATCGTCGTCGACAACGGATCAACCGACGATTCCGTGTTCTGGGCCCAGGCCGCGGGCGCCAGGGTAATCCACCAACCTCTGCCCGGAATCCTGGCGGCTGCCGCTGCAGGCTACGAGGCGGCGACGGGCGAGGTCATCATCCGTTGCGACGCCGATACGCGCGGCCTCCGATCGACTGGGTGCGCCGGATCGACGAGCATTTCACGCGTAGCGGCGAACTGGATGCGTTGACAGGTCCGGGTCGTTTCTATGATCTGCCGGGCTTCATGGGTGCGATGGCCTCGTTCTTCTATGCTTCGGCATATTTCATGGGTATCGGCGGAGCCGTCGCCCGCGTGCCGCTCTGGGGGTCCAACATGGCGTTCCGCCGCGAAATCTGGCCAGCGGTGAGCGAGCAACTGGATTTGGGGAACCTGGATATTCACGATGACTTGGAGTTCACCTGCAAACTCGAACCCGGCGCCGTCACCCGATTCGACAGGAAGCTGCGGGTTGGAGCCGCCGGGCGAATTTTCTCCAGAAAGGGCGGGCTCCGTAATTCCGTGGGCGTGGCGCTGCGGACCCTGGAACTCAACGGCGCTGCGACTGGGGTGCGGCGACGCTGGCACCGGAAGCTAGGTGCCGGGCGTCTTGCGACGCGGTGAAAGATTCCTGCTTGTGCTCCGCGGACGGGTCGCGGAGCATTTGATCCAAGGGTCGGACAGCGGACGGCGGCCATTCGATCCGTGAATCTGTGAATGCTGCCAAGTCGTCGGGCACCAGGGCCCGGGACAGGCACACATGCAGCAGACATGCGCGTTCACCTGATATTTGGCCAGCAACTATGGACGATGCCGCGGCCTCCGTGTTGGACTGTCCCCATGACTAACTACAACATTGGTTATTTCGTCGGTTCATTGTCCACCAACTCCATCAACCGCACCCTTTCCAAGGCGTTGATCAAGCTGGCCCCGGACAACCTTCAATTCACCGAGATCTCCATCAAGGATCTCCCGTTGTACAACTACGATTTCGACGCCAACTACCCGCCCGAGGGAACCGCATTCAAGCAGGCAGTCGAGTCTTCGGACGGCCTACTGTTCGTCTCCCCCGAATACAACCGTTCGATTCCCGGCGCACTGAAGAACGCCATCGACTGGGGTTCACGCCCGTGGGGTGCCAACTCCTTCGCCCGCAAGCCCAGTGGCATCATCGGCGCCTCCGTCGGCGCCATCGGCACAGCAGTCATGCAGTCGAACATGCGCAGCGTGCTCAGCTTCCTCGATGCCCCGCAGCTGAACTCGCCCGAAGGATACATCGCGTTCAAGCCGGAGATCTTTGATGCCGAGGGCAATGTCTCCGACAGTGGGACTGCTGATTTCCTCGGTCACTACATGAGCGAATTCGCAGCGTTTGTCGAGCGCGTCCTTGATGCCAATGCCGCCGGCCACATTGGCGATGCGGACCCGGTAGAGGCCCCGTAACGGCAATCAGGGAGCGCGTGGCCGGGCGGTCGACATGCCCCGGCCACGCGCTCCCGCTGTGTGCCCAGGTTCCGGAAGTCCGGGGAACCTTCTGTTCACCGCTCCGATTGGAAACCTGCTCGCCCGGCCATCCTTTCCCTTCAGCGACTCACTGCCCGCGTTGGATCGCGCCCGCGGCGGCTCGCTGCCTATCGCCCGGCACCACCACAGACACGCCGAGTCTCCGTTTGATGCCGAGCAGGAAGGCCTTGCCACCTGCGAAGTTCATGGCTAGCGTACGACGGTGAAAGGTGGAACCAACATGCCAGGAGTTCAGCGCTGGGCCGTGATCGCCGCATGGGGAGCATTCCTCGCGACCGTCCCCTCTGCCCTGTGGCGGATTCTCATGATCCTTGGACTGTTGCCCGGGACCGAGGCGCTCCGACAATTTGAGCTGGCCGGCGACCCTGTCGCGAATTACGTTTACGTATTCGCCTTGAGCGTGGTCCAACTCACCGCGGGATTCCTCACCATCGGGCTTATTCGGCCTTGGGGCGAGAGACTCGTTGGACGGCGGGTACTTCTCGCACCGGTACTCGTGGTCGCCACGCTTGGCGGTCTTGCCGTGACATGGCTGTTCACCATTTGGATGACGATGCAGGTCCTTGCCGGCCACCGTCCCGACAACGGCCTGGTCTCTGGGATCCCGTTGGCAATCATGGTTGCCTGCTACGCACCGCTGCTTCTTTGGGGACCGCTCGAGCTGGTGGCAACCGCCGGTTACTGGCAGCGGCGCGCGGCTTTCCGCGGCGCCGCTCAGGGCATGGGCAGCGCAGATAGCGCCTAATGCGGCTTCCCGCTACGGGATGAGCCCGTCGCGGGAAGCCAGCCTCTTTCTTGGGGTACGCCAGATCAGTTGCGGAAGCGGGAGAACACTTTGTACATGTAGTCGCTGCCCTGGCGCAGCGCCTCGACATAGATCCGCTCGTCGTTGCCGTGCATTCCGATGAGCTGGTCGTTGTCCAGCACGTACGGGTAGACGCCGTAGCCGGGAATGCCGCGGGCGCGCCACGGGGCTAGGGATGTGCCGGCCTCGAAGAGCGCCGGGGAGAAGGCCGCGTCCGGGTAGGTCTCCTCCGCGGCTGCGCCCAGCGCCTTGAACAACGGGGTGTCGATGTCAGCCGGCGGGGTGGCCCAGGTCTTGTCGAGTTCGGCCAGCGTTTCCTTCTCGCTCACTCCCTCGGCAACGGCCAGGGCAACCTCGACGTCGCGTGCGGCCATCATCTTGCGCACCTGGGCCAGGAACTCGCGCGGCTTCTGCCCGCCGGGTATTGCCCGGCAGTTGATGCGAACGTGGGCCGAGGAGGGAATCACGTTCTCCTTGTAGCCGGCGTCCTCGATGACGAAGGCGTGGGTGGTGCGCAGCAGTGCGCTGTGCAGCCACGGGTAGCTGGACTTGGACACCATGACGCGGGCGGCGCGCTCGCGGGCGTTCTGGCTGCGGGCAGAGAGCAGCAACTCGACTGCCCGTTTGAAGCCGGCGTCCTCCGAGGCCTTGGCAAGGGCGGAGAAGTACTCGCGGGTCACCTCGGTGAGGTGCACCGGCGCCTGCCAGTCGCCGAGTTCGGCCACCGCGCGGGAGAGCGCGACGATGGCGGAGTCGGGGTTGGGCTTTGAGGAGTGGGTCGCGGTCCCGCCGGCGGTCAGATCCAGGTTGAAGTAGACCTTGTCCTGCCGGGTGGCGGTGATGAGCATCGGCGTGGTCTTGTCCTTCTGCGCCAGGAACCAGCCGCCCTCGGTCAGCACCATACCGGCGTCCAGCTTGTCCCAGTGGTTGGCGGCCAGCCACCGCGAGCCGAATGACCCGGCTTCCTCGTCGCAATCGGTGAGCACGATGATGTCCCGGTCGAACGTGGCACCATCGGAGATGTGCCGCACCAGCGCACTGATGGTGGCCGAGTTGGCGCCCTTCATGTCCAGGGCCCCACGCCCGTAAACTTCGCCGTCACGCACCTCGCCGGAGAACGGGTCCACGGTCCAGTTCTCGCGTTCCACCGGCACAACGTCGGAGTGGCCGAGGATGAGCAACGGCTTCTCGGTGCCCGTTCCGGGGATGCGCGCTATCAGGTGGACGTTGTTCGGCTGCGGGGTGTCGATGATTTCCACGGGAATGCCCGCGTTCTCCCACACGGCCTTGAGCATCTCGGCATGCGGCCGGGTGTCGGCGCCCTGACCGAAGTTCTGCGTGTCGAAGCGGAGCATTCGCTGGAGCAGGTCGAGCGCGTCCTTGTCCGCTTCCGGCACCGCCGAGGCGGCCGCTGCGGGATTGGCCCCGGTTGTCGAGGCGAAGACTCCCCCGCCGACAACGCCGGCGGCACCCAGTGCGGCAACGCCTCCCAGGAATGTGCGGCGGCGCAGCGGCGTCTTTGCGGCCTCGCCCAAATCACGTGTGATGTCCATGTTTATACCCTCTTCGGTCTTGTGCAGTGCGAGTGCAAGACCCACGCTTGCCGAGCGTTCCGGTTCCGGTCAATGGGTGACTGCCGTCACAAGCGCCAAGCGGCCCCGGTTGCGAGACAAGCGGCGCGCTGGGCTCGTTCATGACGACAATGCGACGCAAAAACCTCATTGACGTGGGTTTCGTCCGGATTGGCGACGGCTCACGAAGGGACAAGAGGTGCGGACGCAGGCCAGTCGGCGATATTCTCGCCCCGGAATTGATGGAGACATGTATTTTCTTTCCTGTAGCCCGGGGAACGAGCGAGAATCGGCAAGCACATTTCGCCGTTTTCCTTCTACGCTTGCCATTAGTTACCTGTGGGACGGAAATTCTGTCCCGGATTCCCCGCCGTCTCCGGCGTCGCACCGTCAGCCGGAGTCTGTAGACCGGAGTCCACCCGAGGATCCGTTTCCACGGGAACCGCGTGACATACTTCGCCCCACTGATCTTAGATGTGCAACCGTTGGATGACGCCCACCCTTGTCAGAAAGCCAAGCCCTTGACACTGCCCTCATCGCCCGCCAATCCCGCCCGCAACGCGGTTCCGCGCAAAAGGCCTCGCATCCACCGTGCCTGGCTCGTGGCCGCGGTGACGGTGCTCGCCCTCGTGGCGGCCGCCGCCTTCCGCTCCACCACCGGCGCGTTCTTTGAGCCGCTGGAATCCGAGTTCGGGTGGACCCGCTCTCAGTTGTCCACCGCGGTGACGATCAACCTCGTGGTCTACGGATTGGTGGCGCCGTTCACGGCGACGCTGCTGGAACGGTTCTCGATGCGCTTCGTTGCCGCCATGGCCTTGGGTCTGGTCTCGGCCGGTGCCGGACTGGCGGTCTTCGTGTCCGAGGTGTGGCAGCTCTGGCTCCTGTGGGGCGGGCTGGTCGGAATCGGCACAGGTGCCATTGCCCTGGTCTTCGGGGCCGTGGTGGCCAACCGGTGGTTCGCCGTCCGGCGCGGGCTGGTAATGGGAATCTTCTCCGCCGCCAACGCCTGCGGCCAGCTCATCTTCCTCCCCACCATCGTGCATCTCACCGGACTCCATGGCTGGCGCACCGCCTCCCTGCTGGTAGCGGGATTCGCCCTAGCGATCGTTCCCCTGCTGTTCTGGCCGTTCGCAAACAGCCCGGCCGAGGCGAGGACCACGGCCTATGGGGCCGCCGATGACGCAAGCGCCGCGACGGCACCGACCATGGCACGGCCCGCCGGCGGAGCCATGGCCGAGACCATTGGCGTCCTGCGCCACGCCATGCGGTTCCGGGCCTTCTGGATCCTGGCGTTCACGTTCTGGATTTGCGGCTGGTCAACCAACGGCCTGATCCAGACCCATTTCATTCCCGCATCCCACGACCACGGCATGCCGGCGACCACCGCGTCCGGGCTCCTGGCATTGATCGGCGTCTTTGACATCATCGGCACCATTGCCTCGGGCTGGCTGACCGACCGGGTTCGCCCGTGGCTGCTGCTGGTCTTCTACTACGGGTTGCGAGGGGCATCGCTGCTGACCGTCCACTCGCTGCTCGGCCCCACGGTGGAGCCGGTGCTCTGGATCTTCATCCTCTTCTATGGGCTGGACTGGGTCGCCACCGTCCCGCCCACGGTCGTGCTGTGCAGGCAATACTTCGGCCCGGTGCGGGCTGCTGTGGTCTTTGGCTGGGTCTTTGCCTTCCACATGGTCGGCGCCGGCGTGGGCGCGCTCACCGCGGGGATCGGCCGCGACATCTCGGGCAGCTACCTGATCGCCTGGATCACCGCCGCGGTGCTCTGCTTCCTCGCCGCCGCCAGCCTGTTCCTGCTGCCGGGCTCGCGGAAGGCCGTTGAGGCGGAACCCGAAAGCGTCCCCGACGAGCTGGATCCCTCGCGCGTGGACTAGACGCCAAAAAAGGCCGGCCCGCGATCGCGGGCCGGCCTTCGCCGTGGAGGCTAGTTTTTCAGCGCGGCACGGACGGCGGGCAGCACCTCGGTGGCCAGCAGCTCGATGGAGCGCAACGTCTGTGCCTGAGACAGGCCCCCGAGCCCGACCTGGGCCAGGAAGCGGGTGTGTCCCAGGATCTCGTGCTCCCAAAGGATCTTCTCCACGATCTCCGCCGGGCTGCCAGCGAACAGGGCCCCGCGCGGCGACGCCCAGGACTCGAAGGCTGCCCGGTCCAGGCGGCCCGCCCGCGGCATGTTCTGCCCGATGTAGGAGCTGTAGTGCGGGAAGAACGTGTCCTTGGCTCCCTGCGAGGTCTCCTCCACGTAGAAGTGCGAGGTCACCCCGATCTGCCCGGGTTCCCGGCCCGCGGCAACGGCGGAGCGGCGGTACAGGTCTGCCAGCGGCGCGAAGCGCGGCGGGTCCCCCAGGATGGCCAGGTACAGCGGCATGCCCAGCTTTCCCGCGCGCACGGCTGAGGCGGGGGGCCCGCCTACGGCGGCCCAGATCGGCAGGGAGTCCTGGACGGGGCGCGGCCAGATCCCCGCATCGTGCAGCGGAGGGCGAGTACTGCCGTTCCACGTGACAGGGTTTTCGTCGCGGATCTTGAGCAGTAGCTCGAGCCGGTCATCGAAGTACTCGTCGTAGTGCTGCAGGTCCTGGCCGAAGAGCGGGAAGGACTCCAGGTAGGCGCCGCGGCCCGCGGTGAGCTCGGCCCGTCCGGAGCTGATCAAATCCAGCGTCGCGAAGTCTTCGAAGACGCGCACCGGGTCCGCGCTGGAAAGTACCGTGACGGTGCTGGTCAGGCGGATGTTCTTGGTCTGCGCTGCAGCTGCTGCAAGCACGACCGGCGGGGAGGAGACAGCGAAGTCCTCGCGGTGATGCTCCCCCACGCCAAAGACATCTAGCCCGGCCGAATCTGCCACGCGGGCCCATTCAAGAATGTCGCGCATGCGCGTCGCGGCGTTTATCGGCTTGCCGGCCGCATCGCGGGTGAGCTCGCCGAAGGTGAAGATTCCGATCTCGAACGGGTTGGCGGAACTCATGCGCCGGAGACCACCTCGGCACCAATGTGGGCGGTGATGAAGTCGCGGACGTCGTCGAGCTCGGCGGCGTTGATGCCGTGGGCCAGTCCCGGGTAGACCTTCTCGATGAGCGAGGAGTGATCCGGAAGGAATTCGGCAGTACGGGTGATCGCCACCGGGGCAATGACCCGGTCCGCGGAGCCGCGGCCCCAGAACACGGCCGGAAGGTTTTCGCGCAGCGTCTGGTCTCCCGGCTGGCTTGCACCGAGGACGAATCCGCCGAGGATCGCCGGGGCGATCACGCGGTCGGGGCTGGTGCGCAGCAGCTGGCTGGCCATGAGCCCGCCCTGGGAGAATCCGACGGGAATGATGCGGGTGGCAGGGTCGACGTTTTGATCGATCCAGGCCCAGATAGCGGCGGTTGCCGCCTCCACCGGTGCAGCATCCGGGGCGCCCGGAGTGGTGATCTCGAACCAAGCGGCCCCGCCGTTGCCGAGCTCAAGCGGAGCACGCAGCGAGGCCCAGGGAAGGTCAAGCCCGAGTGCCGGGGCCAGTCCGCTGAGATCCTGCTCATTCGAACCGAAGCCGTGCAGGAAGAGCACGACCGCGTCCGGAACGTCGTTGGTGGCCCATCCGGTTGAGCGTACGTCGCGCAGTGTGGTGGTCATTCGGGGATCGGTTCCTTTGGCATTGGAGGGGGGTGAGAACGCTGCTGGTCCTCACTCAACGATACACGATTTGGTTTAATCTTCAAGCATTCTCGATGAGTTGACACTCACTTGTCACATGCTCATAACGCCGGATGGCCACTTAATGACGCTGAGCAGCGGGCAGTTGGTGCCGCTGCGGGCACCTAAATGGCGGATTTTCTTACACACTCATTTATTTGGCACCGAAATGGCATAGCCGACTCGAGTCGTGCATTGGTACGTCTGCCACAACATTGCTAAAGTGTCGGTGCACTATTGTAAGTTGGTGACGTACCGATGGAATTATGGCACTTGGTGTTGCAGCCATCTCGGCTCACCTTCGACTGCCAACAACTATGTGATATCGATTATGTCCGATTGGAGGAAGTTTGAATCGTCACCGTGCGCCTGAACGTGACAGCAGTCTCCAGTTTTGTCCAAGGAACGCGCGTCAGCTGACCATTACACAACCAATAGCCTGCGGCAAGCGGCTAAACTCGTTACTACGCTTCATGTCGGATGCCCACAGGAAGTAAAAATGAACAAATATGGTTTCCTGCCGCCGCCAAAATCGAAGCTCTAAACAGTTGAGTTTCGGACGCCATTAACGAGTAAAATTGTATATAAATACTGATTTTTTATTTGATTCGCGCGATATGCATAAAATTTTTACGCAGGACGATCATTTGTTTGCTCGTGCTACATATATTGAGGAAGAGTACGCCCATGTCTAAGATTCCATTCATCTCCTTATTCTCTGGAGCCATGGGACTGGACCTTGGCTTGGAAAAGGCCGGGTTCGAAACTCGTGTATGCGTGGAGAATGACGTCGATGCCGGAAAGACGATTAGGACGAACCGTCCCAACCTTCCACACATCGGGCACTCAATTGTTGACGTCTCCGGCGAAACGCTTATCGAAAGAAGTGGCATTACCACTAACGTTCCCTTGGTCGTCGGAGGACCTCCGTGCCAAGCCTTCAGCGTATTCGGAAAACGGCAAGGGCTGTCAGACACCCGTGGTCAGATGCTACTCGAATACGTCCGTGTCGTTGACGAAGTCAACCCAGAAGTATTTGTAATGGAGAATGTCCGAGGGCTGCTATCAATGAGCCTCAGCACAAATAAGGAAGCAGCCGGGACTCCAGAAGGAGAAAAAGGTAGCCTGCTTAAATATGTCTTCGAACAGTTTGCCGAAATAGGCTATCGAGTTGACTGCTTCGTGGTCAATGCGGCCAACTACGGAGCGCCACAAATACGTGAACGCGTCTTCTTGATAGGAAACCGACGAGGGTTGAAAGCCGATTTCCCTGCGCCAAGGTACTCGAATCGTCCCGAAGATGGATTACCTGAGTTTATGACTCTGGGAGATGCCATCGGTGGAGATTTTCACGACCCAGCACCAGAGGTCATGAACTTCAGTGAACGCAAACTTCGTTACCTTGAGATGGTTCCAGAGGGGGGGAACTGGAGGAGCATGCCCGAAGAGATCCAAATGGAATCCATGGGGAAGAGTTGGCACCTCAAGGGGGGGCGTAGCGCCTACTGGCGGCGGCTTTCATTCGCTTACCCGTCCCCGACGGTTGTTACCATGCCAAATCATGCCGGCACGAGCATGTGTCACCCTAAAGAGACTCGAGCTATCTCCGTTGGTGAAGCGGCCGCAATTCAAGAATTCCCGAAAGACTGGATTTTTGAAGGACCAATTCAATCAAAATACAAGCAAATCGGCAACGCCGTACCGGTTCGGTTGGGTGAGGTTGTAGGGGGCGTCGCGAAGACACTCTTGGAACGCATAGCCCGAGGAGAAGAGCACGAAACGGACAAGCCAAGCGAAATTATCCACTTGCGGCCGCACGTTAGAACACGGGTCTTCTGGAAAAAGGGGCAAGCGTTTGCTGGCGATCATGGCTATTACGATGGCCGCGATGCCAGCGAAGCGCCCTCACCCGTTAATGCGTTCTAGGATCGATTCCCAATTGAAGGCTCCACCGGAACTCGAAATCGCCGGAAGATTAGAGTACTGCTTAGCCAAGTTAATAAGATGAGTTTTTCGGACGGCCGGCCCGTCAATTGACTTCGTAGCTTTTAGAATTCCTTCCATGACCCAATCCTGTGTCGACATTTCTCCGAAGTTTAGCCACGCCCAGAATTCTCGCCCTGCGTACACCGACACATGCTGCGTCAAGTCATCAACCATATGCTTGGATCTCTGATCAGGCCTGAGTCCTCTAAGGATTTGATATTTGTCGGTCAGCGCTTCAGGTGCACCATAAGTTACGCCCATGGCTATGCCAATGTAAATTCCCGGGTATGGCGTGATGTAACTGTCCCGGATGCCCTTAAATGATTTATTAAGTTCAGTAGCGGTTGAAAGATTGATTGTCCAAGGAGACGCTTTCAATGAAAGAAGTTCTATTCCATTCGGCCTAGTAACCAAATGATCGATTTCATTAAAAGCTGAATGACTATACGGCGGCGTATTTTTGCGAAATTTCTTATCTAGTTTTGTTGTTCCAAATACTTTTGGCAGTAACTTCTCATCGAGGAGTTTCCCGAACCCGGTACTGTGACCCTGCATTAAGTGTGCCGCCATCAGGAGGGTCGCCAATTCGTCTTGGGTATCTAGACCATGTAGGGCCGCAACGACCGGTAGCATAAATGGGTTTACACCCATCGTTTCGGATCCCGCACCTTGAAGCTTCCCTTCTCGCTGCTCTATCCACCATAGAAGTTCATCGGCAGTTCCGGAAACAACTTCATCTTTTGTTCGTTTCAGAGACACTTTTTACCATTTTCTGCTCCACATTTGCGCTGACGTGATATAGCATACAGGATCTCTCATTGCCGCTACTCGTTTTTAGCGGTCGGCGGCAACTTTTGACGAATTGCTAAATAGCCCCTCCTGGTAGTGGTATTCCGGTGACTTGGTGACTTGGTAGCGCCCCCTCCGGGCAGGCACACGAAGTCGTGAGATCGATTGTCAACGAAGTCATGAGGTTCAGTATCTACGATGTTGCGAGATTACACACCAATACGCCGGAACAGCACTACCTCCTGAGGCTATTTGGCATTTGAGTGAATATACCGAGGATTGAGGGCCACCGGATATTGCCTTTCGGAACCACCAATATTGCCGTTGAGAGCCGGCACCTCCCCGGGAGGGGGCCACCGGCCCTCAGCAACATCCCTTAGCCCGCGACCCCCCGAGGTTTACTCCCTAATGTTGTAGCCACCGGTTTCGATCCAGGTCATATTGTGGACGATCCGATCCATGATCGCGTCCGCGTGAACCCCGGACCCGAGCCTGGCGTGCCAGTCCGACTGCTTGTACTGGGTGCAGAACACCGTTGCCGTCGACCATCGTGCGGCGGGAAGCCGTAAATGACAATGCTATTTCACCTAATTGATGGACACGTTCCCCGAACCAAGAACCAAATCGGCGGTATGTGTAGGAGGTCTATGTTTTAATAATATTTGATCTAATCCAGTATCGATATCAAGGGGGGTACGAGGCGTGCCAGACATCGTCGGCGACCATTACATGCTCCTGAAGATGGAGCGCCGTAGCGGGACGTTCTCCGTCGTTCGCAAAGCCATCGACGATCGCGACGATTCATTCGTTGCGGTCAAACTCCTGTCGGGACAATCCGACGATGTGACGCGCAAGGTTTTCAACAACGAAGCCACGACGCTGAAGAGCTTGTCGCATCCGAACATCGTTCGCTGCCGTTGGGCAGGCACGGACGAAAAAGACACCTACGTTATCGTGTTGGATTGGGTCGAGCGCAACCTCGACGATGTGTTAAAAGCTTCAGGGCCTTGGGAGTCTTGGGACCGTCTTGCGACTGACATCGCGTTGCCCCTCGTTGATGCATTGGCATACACGCATCTAAAACAGATCGAGCACCGGGACATCAAGCCGCAAAACGTTCTTGTCTCCGATTCAGGGGTTCCCCTCCTTGCTGACTTCGGAATCGCGAAGATCCGAGGCGAAGAGCAAGCTACTCTTCAGACCGTCGCCGGCTGGCACTCTAAGCCGTATGCGCCGCCTGAACTAAACGCAGATGTCCGATACGTGCGCGATGTCTATTCAATGGGCGTCCTACTCATCCAGTGCATGACGAAGGATCAGCTGAAGGATCTCGCAGGAGTCGAGCGGGCGCTGGAGTCAATACCCGTCCCCCCAGATGTTCGACGCCTGCTCGCATCATGTATCGCCACGCAACCGGACGAACGGCCGAAGAATGCTAGCGACCTCCTCGGGGCAATCCACGGAATCCAACAGCGGCGCCAAGCACAGCAACAGGTTGCACGATACCCCGTTTGGCTTCGTCTTACGAAGTCGGCAATCAGGTCTCTGGGCGGCAACGACGACGCGCGACAGGAGGCCGTTGGCAAAGTTCAAGCCGACCTTTCAGGCGACGTCTACGCCTCGTTCTTTGCCGACCGTGAGTCGGGCCAACTCCAGCGCGACAGCGTGCGGATCGACGGCGCGGCATGGAGTTTCACCCTAAAATCCGATGAGAGCGGCGCCGTGGTCATCAAGGCCGCAGAACTCGATTTCGAGAGACTCGAAAATCACCGACGACGGGCTCTACTGCTCCCGCAGGTCTTCGACTGGACATTCGCGCAGCCAGCCAACCCAGCCGTTGTACGGGCCGGCATGGCAACCATGATCGACACCATCGACGCCTTTTATGAGGCTAGTGATCAGCGAGAAGACATCGGTGAGGAAAGGCACGACGGTGACGAGCTCTTCGACACGTGGCGCAGGGTCCTGAATGCTCGAGAAGAGCTTGCACGTGGCGAGAAGAAGCCGCTTATTTACAAAAAGGTGCAGGCCCGCGGTCGCCAGGCCACCTTCACGCTGGAGTCCGCGGTTGATGATGATCTGGTCGGCACGGAGTGGCGCGTGCGAGATCAGGTGACCGACCGCAAGTTCGCTTGGGGCGAGGTTGTCGAACATGATGTCGATCGAGTCGTCATACTGAGCCCACGACGCTGGGAGGGGCTGCCCGATCGCGCGGTTCTCGATCCTCACCTCGGCCCCGATGAGGCAGCACTTAACCGTCAACGGCACGCCGTCGATGATGTTCAGCGGGACAAGTCGGCCCGTCCTGATCTGCGCGAGCTGCTCCTCGACCCAAGCCGCAACACTGAGCCGAAAGCTATCTCAATCGCCAAGTGGAATCGGGAGCTCGATGACCGTAAGCGTGAGGCGATCGAAACAGCGCTAGGATCGCCCGACATCTATGTCGTTCAAGGTCCACCAGGAACTGGCAAGACGAGCTTCATTGCGGAGCTCGTGGAGCAGACCCTGAAAGCAAATTCTGAAGCGCGGGTACTTATCGCCTCCCAAACCAACGTTGCTGTGGACAACGCACTGCAACGTCTCGCCGATGGCGGGCAGGCAAGCATGGTCCGACTGGCTAGCTCCGACCCGAACCGTGTCGATGAGTCTGTGCGCCATCTCCTGCTTGATCCCCAAATGAAGCGCTGGGCGCGTGAAGTTCGTAGGAACGCGGAAAAACACTTAGGAACGCGCGCGACCGAAGCCGGACTTGCTCCCTCGCACCTTCGAGCGGCACTCGCCCTGCAGCAACTTTCGGCGGCTCTGTCTGAGCTCGACTATCTCCAGACATTCCGGCCCGAAGATGATCACGAGCATCAGTCGGAACTTGCGACCTCGCTGTCTGAACCTATGTCTTGGACATCGGTGCAGGAGAAGGTTGACGCTTTGGTTGACCTGCGTGACGAGCTGCTGGCCGAGGCACAGTCAGAGTTAGGGAGCGACCTAACTTTGTCGGCCGATATGAACACTCTGGATGCCGTCAACGCAGTAGACGTCCTCATCGGCGAGAGCGTCAATGCGCAGCAACTGCTTACCCGTCTACAGCTTCAAGGTGAGTGGTTGCAGCGGATTTCCTCTGATTCCGGACTCGCTAACACATTCCTCGATCAGACGAATGTCATCGCGGGAACTTGCGTCGGCTACCTAAGACATCCAGCGGTGCGTCACCTCGAAATCGACTTGTGCATCGTCGACGAAGCTTCGCGGGCGACCTTGACCGAAGCGTTGGTGCCGATATCCCGAGCCAAGCGATGGGTGGTGGTTGGGGATACGAACCAGTTGCCTCCCGTCGACGAGAACCTGCTGAGAAACAAGGAGCTGATGAATGACCATCAGCTCCTTCCCGAAGACATCAAACAGACACTGTTCCAGAGACTGACCGATCGTCTGCCGGAGCACTCACAAGTCATGCTGAACCAGCAATACCGAATGATTCGGCCGATCGGGGACATGATCTCGTCCTGCTTCTATGAGGAGAAGTTGCGATCGCCGAACACTAGAGGGCTCGAAGGGTATCCGATTGGTTACGGCAAGCCCATACTATGGCTCGACACCTCCGCTCACGGCGATGACCGCCGTGAGGCAGCTCCTCATGGCAAAGGCAAGAGCTTTGCAAACCGTGCAGAAGCCCGCATCGTTATTGAGCGGCTTAAGGTGCTCAATGGCTCCATTGACAAGAAGGTCGTCCAGCTTCCTAATGACAAAGAAAAACTCGACGTACTAGTCATCGCGCCATATGTCGCTCAGGTCTCGGACCTCAAGCAGCAACTCGCTCCCCTTCGGGATCGGCTAAGGCATCTTTCGATCACCGTGATGAGCGTAGACGCTGTTCAAGGACGCGAGTCAGACGTGGCCATCTTCTCGGTGACACGAAGCAACGCAAGGGCCGAACTCGGCTTCATTGGGCCGGATTACTGGCGACGAATCAACGTCGGGCTTTCACGTGCTCGCTTCGGCCTCACGGTCGTGGGCGACGCGGGATTCATCCGAGGTACGACCGGAGCATTAAAGAAAGTACTGACGTACATCGACACCCATCCAGATGACTGCGAACTTAGGACGGCCGAGCGATGAGTCTGACCTCAGGAGACATGATCCGGCGCAGATTCGGCGACCACCGCCCGGGTCTCCAATTGATCAGCGTCGTGGACGCTGCCTTACCAATCACGATGCTTCGCCTGGATGTTCTCGCGCAGGAGCGCAAGCCGCTTCCCCTCCTCGAAGAGTTCATCCTGCGGTTTGTGCACGCGGGAGTCCGCGAAATCGATGAGATCGCAGCGCTTCTAGGGTTACAACGCGAGCAGGTCGTGACAACGGTTGCCGACCAGATCAGCACAAACAACCTCACTCGAGTAGCGAATGGGCAACTCAGTCTAACGGCGCTAGGGCTAGAAGCGGCTCGCAATCTTGCTGCGGTCCAGCCCGTTCTTACTCAGATTAACGTACCTTTCGATCGGCTCATCTGGAACGCCCAAGACTACGCGCGCTCTAGCCTGATTAAGAAGCGGGATGCCCGAGAAGCCGGTCTCGAGATCCTCCCCGCCAAGCAGACCTCGCGGGTCGACCTCAACGACCTCGCTGTGGAGCGCTTCAACGAGCTTGTCGAGTCCCGTGACGACCGTACACGGCAGGTTGAAGTGCTGCGAATCAGGAAAATAGCTTCGCAGAACCTACATCTGTACATACCGGCGCAATTGCTTGTCTACGGCGATCCAGACTCTGGCGAAGTGGAGCTGGGCCTATGCATCGACGGTGATCTTCAACCTGCGCACGGGCTAGAGCTTGCAGCCGCTGACGCCGTCGTGAAGCTCGGAATCTCGGTCGCTCTTCCTGAACCACGCCCCACGCTAGCTCCTGAACTCGAAGAACAACGAGTGGCTTTTGAACAGGTCGAGAGCATCAGAGTCGCGGGCGAACAAGTTGCCGAGAGCCCCGACGAACCGGCGGATAAGCCCCAGCGAGTTGAAGACATCGCCGTGCGCAGTGTCGACGTCCACGAGCATCCTCAGTTGCTTAGCAAGGCTCTCAACGGCGCGAAGAAGCGTCTGCTCATCATCGCGCCGTGGGTGAAGGGCGGAGTGGTGAACACTGACTTTGTTGCGGCCCTTGAGCGCCGCCTGCGGGCTGGCGTCGAAGTCCATATCGGTCATGGCTATGGCCCTGATGACAGCGGATCTGACGACTTCGCGCTGCGCAAACTCAACAATCTGGCTGCCCGTTATGACAAACTGAGGGTTGTTCGCCTGCAGAACACCCACGCCAAGATCCTGATCTCCGATGACCTATGGGTCACTACGAGCTTCAATTGGCTCTCCTTCAGGGGCGATCCTAATCGGACCTATCGCATGGAAGAGGGCACGCTCGTCCAGATCCAGAGCGAGGTAGACAAGGCGTTCCGGCGGTACACCGACGTGCTCGAAGCTGACGGAGCAGACCCGCGCGCGAGCGCTTGAACTCAGCGTTATGCCCAATGCGATCTTGTTCCAGGGCTTTGGAGCCTTACTCGCTCTGTCCCAGGCGGAGGCGCTGCAGCTGCGCTCCTCCGCGTGGGTCCTCTTCAAGATAGGTTCGGGTAACTGCAAGCAATCTAATCCACTAGTGGATTAGTTTCGTTGCGGCTACAGTGAGCTCTATTTAGCCTAGGTACACGGCGGCAAACTAGCGGTAGACAGGTTCGAAAATGTTGGTTCCTGGGAGCATCCCCCGGAATTCTATTGGGCGCATGACGCTTCTCCTGCGTGGGTTCTCCCGTCGTTATGGCCGCCTCGGACATTATCAGCCAAAGTTCCCGAGGGCGATGAGCAGGATGTTGATGTCTTTGAGGGCTCAACCGCGTAATTTATCGAAAACGAGCGTTTTCAACCGCGGGAACATGAGGGCGCGGCGTCGATAACCGGGTGATTCTTCGGCTTCGAGTCCTTGCGCCACGTCAGGATCAAATAACCTTGGACTTTCGCAACTCCGGCCAGGTAGGTAACGGCTGACCGATTTTCGAAAGGATCGAACAGGGCAGCTGGTGCCGGAGCAACTGGGTACGATCAGACCCATGGAATGGATCGAAGTATGTAATGTGCTTGGCACCGCAACTCCAGCGTCGCCCCTGACCCTCAGCAGCATCGACAAGCCCGGCGTCTATGCGTGGTGGGATCCGAAGGGCGCCCTCGCTCGCTTCTGGCCCACCGGCTTTCCACAAGTTGATCCTGCCAAGCCGTTGTACGTCGGCATCGCCCGGACGACCCTCGCGGAGCGCGCCGGGAAGATGCATTTAGAGAAAACTCGGATATCCACGATCCGGCGCTCTCTCGTTGCATTGCTGGTCGATGATCTGCTTGTGCTCCCAGAGATCGTCGTGGACCCCCGACGCCGCACTAAATTCAGCCTTGCGCCAGCAGCAGAGCAGCTCCTGACGAACTGGATGATCACCCACCTGCAGACGACCTGGGTGCTCCATCCGACGCCTGAAGATGTTGAGAAGGACATCATCAAGAAAATCGCTCCGCCGCTCAATTATGCCCATGCTACAAAAGGCCCCTATGCAAAGCCACTTCAAGCGCACAGGGACCAGTTGCTTACTCGCGTGGCACCCTATCAGCCATCATCTCTCTCAATCAATACCCACGCCCTAAACCGTGCCGGGAATCATGCTGTCTTGTGAGAGAGCGAAGTTACGGAACGTTTCCGGTCAAACGCCGATCATGGCTGAAGAGTCCCACAAATCAGGCCGCCGTCTTGCAAGAGAGCTGTATTTGCGGAAAATTTTCGGCTGATCTCGGAAAACAGCACATATGCAATCCCGAAATGGTCCTACTGCAGAATCCGATGGATAGGACCCTGTCATACGGCATCCCAGTAGTTAGACGCGTTGTTGCAGAAAACCCTATCGTCACAGGGATCATGGGCTGTTATGGGACGCCTGCGCGAACGAGGCACCTCCGCCGCTTTCATTCCCCGTGCGCGCCGACCTTGATCAGGACCTTGGAGGAAACGACCGAATCCAGTGCCATAGCGAAGGCCGCGTCCGCCTCCTGAAGCGGGTAGTCATGGCTGATGGCCTGCGCCAGGAACGGATGCTCGGCCAACAATTCCACCGCTTCGTCCAGCTCCGTCTCGAAACGCTGCGAACCAAAAACCGTCAGCTCGCGCAGACCGAGTTCCGAGAGCGAGATCGATACGGCGTCGCGGGGCAGGATCCCCAGCTGCACCACCGTACCGCCGCGACGTGTCGCATCCAGCACCGTCTGCAGGCTCGCGGCGGCTCCTGCGGCCTCGACGCTCACGTCATAGCCGAGCGATTCAGGACCTTCCGCTTGAAGGATGTTGAACGTCATGTCAGCTCCCATCGCTTGTGCCACCTCGAGGGCGCGGGGCTGCAGGTCCGAGATCGAAACGTATGCCGCACCGCGCAACTTCAGCACCGCAGCGGCCAACAGGCCGATCGGCCCCGCACCACTGACGAAGCAGCGTGCACCCTCGATGCGGCCCGCCGCTCGGTCGATTCCGTGCAGGGCAATGGCCAGCGGTTCGGCCAACGCCGCAGTGCGCAGGTCTAGGCCTTCGGGCAAACGACGCAGCTGCCGCGATTGGACGTTCAGCACCTCGACCAATCCGCCTTGGGTGTGCGGCGTGGTACTGGCGCTGCCCAGGTAGGTGCCTCCCTGGATCAGGTGCATGCCCGTTGGTTTTGCTTCGGGTTCCGGGCAGGGAGTTGCCGGGTGGATCGCCACGGCATCCCCAACGTTCCAGCCGGTGACATCCTCCCCCAGCTCGCGCACCCGGCCGACCACCTCATGGCCCAGTACCAGCGGCTCCTTGACCTCGAAGGAGCCGTTGCGACCATGCTGCCAATAGTGCAGGTCGGATCCGCAGATCCCGCCGTAGGCGATATCCACTGCTACTTCGCCGGGCCCAACCGGAGATTCCTGGACATCTTCCACACGCAGGTCCTTGGGTCCGTGCACCACTACTGCCTTCATTACAACTCCTTGGATTCTTTTATCTCTGGTCTTGCAAGCCCCCGGGTGCGGGCAATTCCTAGCGGGCCACTGGCTCGCTTTGCTCGAGCATCCCGAGCTCATCGCGGCGCGGCATGCCTTCCCAGTCTCCGGGGACCATGCAGGCAAAGGCCCCGGTGCGCACCGCGGTTTCCAGCCGCTGGTGCGGATCCAGGCCCGCCAATAGTTCGGCAACGTAGCCGGCGACAAACGCATCCCCGGCACCGACCGTGTCAACCACCGGCACCTTGATCGCCTCGCGCCGATACTCTTTGCCGTCGATCAGCGCCACGGCGCCAGCATCACCGAGCTTGATGATGACCTGGCGCGGTCCCAGCTCGGCGATCCGGCGGGCCAGCTCCATGGGGTCCTCGCTTGGACCCACGGCAATGGCTGCTTCCTCGTCCCCGGCGAATACCACGTCGGCTTTGGGCAGGATGGCCCGATAGGCTCCCCCCGCTTCTTCCTCTCTCCACAGCGCCGCCCGGTAGTTCAAATCGAAGGACACCAGCACCCCGGCGGCATGTGCCATCTGGATTGCCGCATCCACTGCGCCGGCGGCCTCGGCCGAGAGCGCCGGGGTGATCCCGGTCAGGTGCAACAGCTTGGCGTTCGAGATCAGCGACTGCGGGAGGTCGGCGGCACACAGCCTGGAGCCGGCGGACCCGGCACGGTAGTACCAGACCTTTTGGTGGGTTTCGGTGCGGCGTTCCTTGATCATCAGGCCCGTGGGGGCCGATGCGTCGCGAACCACCACGGTGTTCACGTCCTCCGCGCGGATCTCGCGCTGCACCAGGTCGCCCAAGCTGTCTGCTCCCAGACGCCCGATCCAGGACACGGAGGTGCCCAGACGGCGCAGCGCGATGGCGAAGTTCGACTCGGAGCCGCCCATACCCAGTCCCAGGGTGGAGGCGTGGGCCAGGGGGCCGGCACTGGTGCCGCGCATCAACGCCATGGTTTCCCCCAGGGTCACCACATCGGTGTACTTGTCCTGGCTCATGCCTTGGCCTCGTCCCTGGCCCCGGCCACGGCGGTGACCAAGGCCTTGGCCCGGGCCGTGAGCTCGTCCATGTTCCCGCCCTTGAACGCGTCTCCGAGCAGCGGGCCGCCCACGCTGACAGCGAGCGCACCGGCACGGATCCATTCGACGGCCTCGGCAACGCCGACGCCTCCCGAGGGGACTGCCTGGATATCCGGGAAGGGACCTCGCAGGTCCTTGAGGAACCCCGGGCCTACTTGGGATGCGGGGAAGATCTTCACCGCGGTGGCCCCGGCCTTCCAGCCGGCGAACAGCTCGGTGGGGGTCATGCCGCCCGGGTAGACCGGGATGCCCGCTGCCACGGCGGCTGCAACGATTTGTGGGTCGGTGATTGGGGTGACAATGAAGCCGGCGCCGCCGGCAATGGCGGCCTCCGCCTCCTCAACAGTGGTGACTGTACCAACGCCGACGTCGGCTGCGCTTCCGTAACGGACGCGCAGCGCGGGCAGCTCCTCGAACACGCCGGCGGTGCTCAGCGTCAACTCGATGCTGGTGATGCCGCCTTTGACCAACGCGTCGATGACCGGGGCGTATTCGCTCGCGTGCCTGGCGCGCAGCACCGCCACGATCGGGGTCTCGCGCAACAGCGCACCGGGAGCGGTGCGGATCTTTTCGGTGTTCATCGCGAGAGCCACCCGCCGTCCACCGGAAGGACCGTGCCGTGGATGTAGTCGGCAGCGGGGCTGGCCAGGAAGAGTACGGCTCCTGCCAGGTCATCCGGGTTGCCCCAGCGTCCTGCCGGGATGCGCACCAGGATCTGTTCGTTGCGTGCCTCATCAGCCAACAGCGCCTCGTTCATGTCCGTGGCGATGTAGCCGGGGGCCACCGCGTTCACGTTCACTCCGCGTCCGGCCCATTCGTTGCACAGGGCCTTGGTCAGCTGCGCCACCGCGCCCTTGGAGGCCGCGTAGGCGGGAACCCGGAAGCCGCCCTGGAAGGTGAGCATCGAGGCCAGGTTGATGATCTTGCCGTAGCCTCGTTCCAGCATCGGCGCGCCAAAGAGCTGGCAGAGCTGGAACACCGCGCGGGTGTTCACGTTCATCACGGTGTCGAAATCGCTCAGCGGGAACTCAACCGCGTCGTGGCGGATCTGGGTCCCGGCGTTGTTCACCAGGATGTCCACCTGCCCCAGGGCCAGGGCCTGCTCCGCGGCTGCGGCGACCGAGGCTTCGTCGGCGAGGTCCACGGCGATGGCGTGTGCGGTGCCCCCGGTTTCCTTGGCCAGCTGCTCGAGTTCGGGTGCCAGCTCCCCGCGCTGCAGGGTGATCACGTTTGCGCCCTGGCGCATGAGACCTGAGGCAATGTGCAGTCCGATGCCGCGGGAGGCTCCCGTGATCACTGCGGTGCGACCGGAGATGTCGAAGATTCCCCCGGTCTGGGTCGTGTTGGTGGACACGGTAGAGCTCCTAGCGGGCAACAGCGAGTGCTGCCGGATTGTAGATGTTGCGTAGTTCCTTGCCCTGGCATACGTCAATGACGTTGCCCAGGGCGCGTGACTTCAGTTCGGTGTAGGACTCCTCGGAGTACCAGGCCGCGTGCGGGGTCAATACCGCGTTGGGCTCGGTGAACAGGTCCGAATCCACCGGGAGTGGTTCCTCCTCAAAGACGTCCAGGCCGGCTCCGTAGAGCTTGCCGCTGCGCAGGGCGCGGACCACGGCTGCGGATTCCACGACGCCGCCGCGGCAGGTGTTGATGAGCACCGCGCCATCCTTGGCCTTGGCCAAGAAGTCGTCGTTGACCAGATGGTGGGTGTGCTCGTTCAGCGGCACGTGCAGGGAAATGACATCTGCCTGCTCGAGCACCTGCTCCATGGTGAGCACCTCGATGCCATCCTCGGTGGTGGTACCAACCTCGCGGACCGGGTCAGAACCGATGACCTTGTAACCCAGTCCCTTGGCCTTGCGTCCGGTGGCGGCGCCGATCAGGCCCAGGCCGATCACGCCGAAGACACGTCCGCGAATGCGGCGAAGCGGCTTGACCGACTCGAGGGAGAAGGAGCCGGCGCGCAGCTCGCGGTCCAGGCGGGTGATGCCGCGGGCCAGGGTGGCGGCCAGGCAGATCGCGTGGTCCGAGACGTCTTCGGTGCCGTAGTCCGGGACGTTGGAGACAACAATGCCGCGGGCCGTAGCTGCCTCGATGTCCAGGGTGTCAACACCCACGCCGTAGCGGCCAATGGCCTTGAGCTTGGGCAGGGCGTCCATGACGCGTGCGGTGATCGGGGCGTACTGCACCACGATGCCGTCAAAGTCGGCGGCCGCGGTGATCACCTCGTCCTCGGTGTGGCACTGGGCCAGGACCAGTTCGACACCGGCCGCGGCGGCGACTTCCTGCTCGACGGCGATCGAGTCGTGGTCGCAGTCGGTGATCAAGATGCGGATGCTCATTTGTGGGCGTCTTCTTCCGTGAGTAGGTCGCGGTCCCGGGTTTCGGGGGCTTTGAGTGCGGCGATGAAGGTAATGGCCATCATCAGGGTCATGTAGATGGCCACCGGGATCCAGGAACCCGAGGCCCAGGTGACAAGCGCGGAGCAGATCAGAGGGGCGATGCCGCCGCCGAAGACCGAGGAGAACTCGCGTCCAAGCGCCACGCCGGCGTAGCGGTAGCGGGAGCCGAAGAGCTCGGGGAAGTAGGCTGCCTGCACTCCCACGGTGCCCTGCGCGGCGAAGATGAAGCCGAGCACGATGACCACGCCGATCCAGAACAGGCTGCCGGTGTTCAGCAGCATGAAGGCGGGGAACGGGAAGAGCAGCAGGAACCCGGTGATGCTCAGGTAGAGCGGGCGGCGTCCGAACTTATCGGAGAGGTTGCCGGCGATCCAGGCCGAGACGCACGCGAACATGGCGCCGATGAACAGCACCTTCGGGATGAAGGTCGAATCCACCGCGAGGTAGGTGATCAGGTAGGAGCCCATGAAGGTCTGGAAGATGTAGGAGTGGGCGTTGGCGCCCACGTTCATGAAGAAGACGCTGAACAGGCCGCGGCGGCCGTTCTTGAACACGTCCGCGGCGGGGGTCTTCTGGCGGTCGGCCATGCCGACCTCGGCCTTGAGTTCTGCCATGACCGGGGATTCCTTGAGGTTGCGGCGGATCAGCCAGGCCGCGATGGTGACGAAGATCGAGGAGAAGAAGACCAGGCGCCAGCCGTAGGAGAGCAGGGCTTCCTTCGGCATCAGCTGCACCAGCATCCACACCACGGCGCCCATGGCGGTACCAGCAGCGGCACCGACGAAGACCAGCGAGGCGAAGCGTCCGCGCCTGCCCTTGGCGGCGATCTCGGTCAGCAGCACCACGCCGCCGGCCTGTTCGGCTCCGGCGCCGAAGCCCTGGAGGAAGCGGCAGGCCACCAACAGGATCGGTGCCCAGACGCCGGCCTGTGCGTAGGTCGGCAACAGGCCGATCGCGAAGGTGGCCACGCCCATGAGCATCAAGGTACAGACAAGAACCCACTTGCGTCCCAGGCGGTCGCCGTAGCGGGAGAAGAACAGTCCGCCGAGCGGGCGTGCGCCGAAGCCAACGGCGTAGGCGCCGAAGGAGGCGATGATGCCGACGGCCGGGCTGACGTTGGGGAAGAAGATCGTGTTGAAGATGATCGCCGACGCGGTCCCGTAGATCACGAAGTCGTACTGCTCAAGTGCCGTGCCGACCAGGCCCGCCCAAGCGGCCCGGCGGACGTTCTTCTGGTCATGCCGGGCAGTCGTGGCGGCGGGCTGAGGGCCAGCCGTCACTGTTCCGCCGGCGGGAACACCGTTGTTCTCGTTCATAGTCACCAATCCAAAGATTCTTGCCATACCTATTATAGGGATGGCGTCCCACTTTCAATAATTCAACTATAAGCCACATCACACCCCCGGATGCAACCCCCGTCACACGATCCTGCGTCGACGCAGGTGGCAGGCGAAGTCATGCAAGACTGATTGCATGGAAAAACCGACCGGAGCCAAGACCCTCGAGCGCGGCCTCGAGCTGCTGGACCACGTGGCCTCCGGCGTCGATCGGCTTGACGGCATCGCCGCAGCCGCCGGGCTGAGCCGTTCCTCGACCCACCGGATGCTGAGCTCCCTGGTGGCCGGGCGGTACCTCTCCCTGGGTGCGGACAACCGCTACCGGCTCGGACTCAAGCTCATGGAACTCGGCGCCCAGACCCAGCGCAGCCTGAACCTACCCGAGGAAATCCAGGTCCGGCTGGCGGAAATCGCCGAGGCCACGCGCGACACCACGCACCTGGGCATCCTCGAGGCGGACGACGTCCTCTACCTCGCCAAGGCCCGCGGCAGCAGGGGCATCGAAATGGCCTCGCGGCCGGGCGGCCGGCTGCGCGCCCAAAACACGGCCATGGGCAAGATGCTGCTCGCCCTGCGGCCACGAGCCGAGGCCCTGGCCCGCTTCGATCCCTCCGCAACGATCACGAAGCACTCCATCACGACCGTGGAGGACTTTGACAAGGAATTGACGGCGATCCGCGAGCGCGGCTACTCCTTGGACAACCAGGAAAACGAACTCGGCATCATCTGCGTGGCCATCCCGATCCCGGACCTCAGCGGGGAGCCGATCGCCTCTATTTCCGTCTCCGCGCCCAGCGTCTACATGACCGAGGAACGGATCTCCGACCTGGTCGCGCTGCTGAACTCGCACGGCCCGGAAATCACCAGCTGCCTGCCACCGGGGTTCAAGGACTCCTGGGACTGATCCAGAATACTTGCGCTGTACGTCCTCCGATCCGCGCCAACCGCGCCATCAAGAACCCCGATGGTTCGAGTTTCGTCGCCCGCGCTCCAAAATGCAGGAATTTGTATTGCCGTTGCACCGCCCCGGGACCGAATCTGAAATTGGGGCGACCGTCCATTTCCCGCTATGCGGGGCCTTTTTAGGCTACCTTGTGTCACATCCGGGCAATCGTCGGAGCTTCATGTCACGATTCAGGCATGACAATAGCGATTGACGCCGACAAGCTTCTTACTTACCTCGACGCAAACGGAGTCGACGCGTCCACTCAAGTCACCCGCGGTTGGGATCATTTGGGCGCAGTGATCGTGGACGCGGCGCTCCAGCGGCGTCAACGCTACAAGGGGACGGTTGAACCCCGGGTGCGGGAATTGATTGCTGCTTGGCCGGACGCAGAAACAGCTGCAGGCTTCCGTGCCCGAATCAATGACGGTGGCCTCGGAAGAGTCATCCGATGGAAATCTGAGGATCGTCTCATACAGATCAACGAAATCCTTCACGTTTTCGAAGCAGAACATATCAACACCGTCAGCGACCTCCGCGCACATTTTGCTTCGTCTATTCGACGGGCCGACCTTCGCAAGGCTCTCCGCAGCGTCAAACATGTTGGACCGAAAACGTTGGACTACATCGAGATTCTCATCGGCAACCATTCAGCAGTTGCCATAGACGTGCGTATCCAGAAAGTCGCTTCGAAGGCCGGAATCACCAACCATGCATATTCTCATTTGTCGGACGTAATTCATGCGGCTGCCGCCAAGCGCGGCTGGCGGCCCGGTGACTTGGACGCGGTTCTATGGAACGCCGAATAGGTATCTAAGAGGTAGCTTTTAGGCGCCCTGCTTCACAAATTGCGAGATCGGTTACGCCCCAATCGCAGCTTGACGGGCGGCAACGCCCAAGGCACCACCAAACCAATCCAGCCCGGCGCTTCAGTGCCCGCTGGACGGACGCTGGTCCAGGTGTGAAAAACCCTGCTCGAAGGCCGAGCGGAGCATCCACTTCGCCCACGGAAGTCGGGCGCTATCCAAGGCCACCTCAATTTCAGTTCGATCTCCATGGGCACGCTTAATGGCATCCGCCACCGCATGAAGGTCAGCGGCTTGCCGCGCGGCAAACTCCCGGTCAACCACCCGACCATGGCCGGGAACCATCGCGTCGCTCGGCTGCACCCTGAGCAGAACCTCGTCCAATGCCGCTGGCCATTCAAGTGGCCAACAGCCCGAGCCGAACATGGGCGGGCCGGATTCCTCGATCGCGTCACCGAGCACCCAGACCTCGGCATCGGGCACGCATACGACCAGGTCCGTGTCCGTGTGGCCCCGGGGAATCGGAATGCATTCGATGTTGCGCCCGCTTGCGGTGAGCGTCGTGGACCGTTGGATCAGGACCGTCGGCTGCGTCAACACCACGTGGTCCCACTGTTTGTCGGGTTCGCGAGCCGGGTCGGCTTGCCAGGCGCGCAGCCGAGGCCCTTCGAAGGCAGCGTAGTGATCGGGAATCCGATGGTGCCCAATCACGGGAACACCGAGGTCGACAAAGACTGAGTTGCCGAAGCTGTGGTCGTAGTGTGCATGGGTGTTGACCGCTTCAACGATCGGCGTGCCGAAACGTTCCGCCACGTCCGCAACGATCTCCTGCGCTTCCGCCGGCGAGCCTCCCGTATCGATGACCGTCACTCCCTTGGGGCCGGGAATTGCGACCACGTTGACGTCGCTCGCCTCATATCTCTTGACGAAAACGTCGGCTGCTACTTCGACCCATGACATGTAGTTGATGGTACGCCGGGCGGCGCGCTCGGCTGCGGCGGCCGCGCACCGCCCGAACGTCCCGGGTCAGCACTTCTCGACGGGCAGCCAAAGTTCGCACGAGGCATAGGTGTCGGTGAGCTCGAGGTATCGCAGCATCGATGGTCCGGGACGCATCCGCCACGGGTTCGAGGGGAACCACTCCGTCGCCGTCGCGGCCCACCGTTGTTGCAGGGCCTCCGGGAACGGGCCGCAGGAGGAGAACACCGCCCAGGCCCCCGCCTCGAGCCGGATGGTGTCAAGATCATCGGGCAGCGCGGTTGCCGCATTGACCGCGACCCCGTGGAGGTAGGTGAGCATCGATCCCTCTGGCGTTCAAGGACTCCTGGGACTGTCGTCTGCCCGGTTGTGCGCAAAGAAACCGGTGAAGAGGCTAAAAGTGGGCGCCGGAAACTCAACGTGCCGTCTACGACCGACATGGGCTTGTCCGGCGGCGATTGATTCAGATCATTCACGGCTATCTCCAAGTGGACCCTTGTAGACTGAAATTTGTCCCGGAGCCTTCCAAGGAGAACATGATGTTGAACCCGCTCGACCTCGGCTCGACCTCGTCCCCGCAGGTAGAAAACCCACTGGAGTTGGAGCCGCCGAAGCCCATTGTGGAGGTAGCGGTCCATGTTCCGGAGAAGGTCGGCGGCATGATCCTGGTGGATGCCGAGGCGCAGCAGAAGCACGCCGAGAACGCCAAGAGCTTTCTCGATGACCTGCTGGCCACACCTCTCCAGAGCCCAGAGTTTCAGACCAAGTTAGCGCAGTTGACCCGGCTGGGCGAGGGAACGATGCAGCAGGCTAGCTCCGCGTCCAACCGCATGCTGAAGAGACCTGCAGCCGCTCTCGCAGCGACCGGCGCGGACCCTGCATCGCGTACTGGCAACTCCTTGGTGGAACTGCGACAGATCGTCACCGAGCTGGATCCCAAGCGCCACGATCTGACCGGCACCAAGCGCATCCTAAAGTTCCTGCCCGGAGGTCGGGGCATCCAGCGATACTTCATGAAGTACGAGTCAGCACAAGAGCAACTTGACGCCATCACCAAGGCACTCAAGGGTGGGCAGGACGACCTGCGGCACGACAACGCTTCCATCCAGACCGAACGCGACGCCCTCTGGGCGGCGATGGGGAAATTGGCGAACTATGCTGTGCTCGCGAGCCACCTGGGCGATGGTCTGGAGCGGCGGATTGAAGAGCTGCGCAACACGGGCAAAGCGGACGACGCCACCACCCTGGAAGCAGATGCCCTCTTCTACGTCCGCCAACGCCACCAAGACCTCATGACCCAGATGGCAGTGTCCATCCAAGGGTATTTGGCTCTTGATGTGGTCAAGAAGAACAATTCAGAGCTGATCAAGGGCGCGGATCGGGCGCTTGACACCACTCTCGCGGCGCTGCGAGTCGCGGTGATAGTTGCGCAGGCTCTGGCCCAGCAAAAGATTGTTCTGGCGCAAATTGATGCCCTCAACTCGACCACGTCAGACTTGATTGTCTCGACTTCCGAACTCCTCCGCTCCCAAGGCGCAGCGATTCACCAGAATGCTGCCCAAGCCACGGTCGACTCCGCGAAGTTGCAGCAGGCATTCGACAATGTATTCCAGGCCATGGACGAGATCGACAGGTTCAAGACGGAAGCGGCACATTCAATGAAACAGACGGTGCAGGTCCTTGAGGGCCAAGTAAGCCGCGCGCGTCATCAGCTAGAGCGCAGCCATGCCTCTGACGAGGCCACCGCGCACCCACGAAGGACGCAGTAATGTCACGCCTCACTCCAGGGAACATCCTCAGGGTAGTGCTCGCATTCGTTTTTTGGATTTTCGCCGCTTTTTACGTGCTCGTCATCGGGATGGGTGCCAAGAACAAGAAGGTGATGCTTGAAGGTGGGCTCTATGCCGCCCTCTTCATTGCTGCCGTTTCCCTTTCCGGAGCCAGTGGTGTTTTTGCCGGTTTCGCGGTGATGGGTCTGTCAGCCGTGCGTTCATACATGCTTCGCGATCTCTGGCTCCCCAGAAGGGTGAGAAAATCACAGCGTGGCAGCACGGTCCAGGAGCACGCGCCTACGCCCCCATCCGCCCAGCCGTACCCGGCCGCAACTTCGCTCCCCGGGTCGTCGGACGACCTGTCGACCGCTCTGACCTGGGTGAGTTCCCAGGCCAAGCAGAACAAGCACCGCCTTCCAGCTGATACGTACGTAACCATCCTGGAAACGTGCCAGATGCTGGACTCGGTAATCGACGCGGAAAGACGGCATCCGTCCGCCGATGCGCGGTTTGAGTATGAACTGGATGCCGTGGTGAGGGAATACCTGCCAGCGGTTCTTCAAGGATTCCTGGCCATACCGCCGAGCATGGTGGAAAACCGCCAACCAAACGGAAGAACCCCCAACGAGGAATTGGTTGAACAAACTCGGCTTCTCCTCGGACAGGCTGAGACGCTGCACTCCACCCGTCACAGCCATACTTCTGCGGATTTGACCACTACTGGCAACTTCTTGAGAGAGCGCTTCGGGCATCACCAATCAGGTGGATTCGACTTCGGGATCAAGTAGGAGATTGCGCCCGAAGGTGCTCGGACCGTAGCCGGCAATGGGAACCCCGGAGACGGGCATCCACAGCGGCCGACACTCCAGGTATCGCAGTGCCCACCCTTTTCCGAGGGGTCCCGGCAGCAGGCGCCAATGAGGTTCTGCCCATCCGCTGTCATCGCTGCAGTCGTGTCTTGCGGAATCCGGGGCAAAAGCGTCAGCGACCAGTCCGCTACCTATCCGGTGCTGCCTTCCGCGTTCAGACGGTGATTTTAGACCCGGGATTGTGGAAGCGAATCGCCTCGGCAATCTCATTGGCCTCGTCCTCGTCGTCCTCGAATTCTTCCTGGTCCTCCGCTACAACGATGGGGCTGAGCGCGGTGGGGGTAAACCCCAGCCGGATGACATAGCCGCGCCGCGCCTTCACCTTGGTCATGGCCTCGAGGTCGCCGAGGCTTTCGTTCCATGCGGCGACGGCACGCTGCGCGTACTCCCGTTTTTGTTCCAGCGGAACAGCGACCGCGTCCAGTTCGCGATCGCTGCCCTCGATGTCGATGGCGTAGCTGATCTCGGGTTCATCGGCTTTTTCGCCGACCTCCACCATGATCTCGGATGACGACCACAGTGCCAGTTCGGTTTCCAGCATGTTTTCCCACCAGCGGCCCAGGAGCCGGGCAACGTTCACGGCTTCCTCGGACTTCACGGCACTGACGGCGTAGCCGGCGTGGGAGCCCTCAACCATCAGCGTTTGGTCGGGCAGGATCTCGACCAATGAGTCGTGGCCGCGCACCAGGGAATCGATGTGTGGGCGATCGGTGGTTCGACCGGAGATTCTCAGCGAGGAGAAGACGGCACCGGATTCCATGGATTCGGCAATGCGCAGGTCCAGTTCCTCGTACCTGCCCAGTGATTCGATCACCTCGGCGGTGCGGCTGACCAGTGCCGGGAATTCACGGCGAGTGCCCAGCACCATGACGGTGTAAACGGTGGGCATCGGCACCTTGTCTGTCGCCATGGAGATCTGTGCGCCAAACGGAAGGGCAGCAGTCAGTTCGGCGACCCGCGCCTCCACTGCCGCTGTGGCTGCCGCCGCGGCGGCTCGCTTGGTTCCGGAGAAAACATCGAAGATTCCCATCAGAGCATCCCCTCCAGTGGTCCGGTGAACAGCAATCGGGCCAGCACCAGTATGGCTACGGCTCCCACCGTCCAGAGCAAAGCTGGGGTGATGCGGCGCTTGCGCAGGGTGCTTCCGGCGGGCGTCACCTCTCTGGAGGCATTCTTTCCGAAGCGGTCCGCCGGTTGGCTGTCGGCCAGGCCCACCATGGTGGCTCCCACACCGAAGACCAGATCCGAGAGTTGCTCCCAGGTCTGCGCCCGACCGAGGTCAAGTTCCTTGCGGGCGAAGAAGATGATCTGGTCGTCCACGGTTTCCACGTCGAATTCCGGGGCGTCCCGTTTCAACCTTTCCAGGACCTCGGGAGCGAAGATCCGTTGGGCCTCCTGCTCATACCCCTCTGGCGCATACACCTTAAAGTCGCTTCCGTGCTCCCCATCGAGGGAAAGCAATTGAGACTTCGCCATGCTTGCCGGAACACTGGAGGCAAACCAGTTGTCGTTTGCCTTGGCGTCAAGGAGGATTCGCGGCAGCGTCCGGTCGGCCGTCAGTGCGACATAGGTCCAGGAGGTGACCGACGGACGTTCGTCATGGTCCCGGACCTGCGAACCGGTCTGGTAGGAGTAGTGGGCGATCTCGAACGGAAACGGGTGGGCCGGGGAGTTCCTGAACCGCCTCCACGACCGCGGGTGGTAACCCTGTTCGAAGATCGTTCCCTGCAGCTTCGGCAGTTTGGGTTCCTCGTTGTGGGACAGCCCGTTGCGCTGGACGAACCGGGCGAGCTGCGCCGCGATGACCTGCGGGTCTTCGTCCCTGGTCTGTAGCAGGAAGCCGATGGCTGCAGCCAGCACCCCTCCCAGGAAGATGCCCGAGCCGATATTGAGGTACGAGGCATCCAGGTTAAACGAATCCACCATGGCCTCGGCTATGCCCATGGAACACACCAACCACACCACGAGGCAGGCAGTGGCCAGTCCGATCACGATTGACTTGGGGGCTGTGCGCAGCCAAGCCCGTCCGGATTGCGCTTGGGCCGATATCTCCTCCGGGCTTGGCTGTTCCCGAAAGGCGGATGTATCAAAGCCAGGTGTCATTTTCCCAGCCTACGTCCATTCGATGGAAAATATTGCACGTTGCTTTCCTCGCGAAGCCCGACGTCCGGAACCACGGAGGAGTTCACCAACGCGCGGTAGTCCTGCCGGGCGCTTTCCTCCTGCGGCTTCACCGCAAGATCGTCTACGGGATCCTGTCCCGGGTCCTGGCTGCCTGGTTGCTGAATAAATACGATGTCGCGACAATCATCCGCCGTGTTCCCGCGCCGGGCACACGGGCGAGGGCGATCATTCCCCCGTGTGTCCGGCAGCGCGGGACCGCGGTTCGTGCGTGGCTGCGGACCTACGGCTTGAGCACGACCTTGATGCAGCCGTCGCCCTTCTTCTGGAAGGTCTCGTAGAGTTCGGGCCCTTTATCCAGTGGAACGGTGTGGGTGACCAGGTCATCCAGCCCCAGCGGGTCGGTGGGGTCCTCGGCCAGCGGCACCAGGGTCTCGGTCCACTTGCGCACATTGCACTGCCCTTGCCGGATTTGGATTTGCTTGTCGAACATCTCCAGCAGCGGCATGGGAGTAGCGGCGCCGGAGTACACCCCGCTGAGGGACAACGTCCCGCCGCGGCGGACCGAGGACACTGCGGCGTGCAGGACGGCGGTGCGGTCCACGGAAAAGTTCTCCATAGCTTTCTGGGCGAGGGAATCGGGCAGCAGCCCGGTGGCATTTTGCATCAACGTCGCTCCGGGTGATCCGTGCGCCTCCATCCCGACGGCATCAAGGACCGCATCGGGACCGCGCACCGTCTTCTCCTGGAGCCGCGCGGCAATGTGCTTGTCGAAATCCATGGTCTCGATCCCGTGGCGCGCAGCCATCTCGCGGCGCTCGGGCACCGGGTCCACTCCGATCACTTGGTACCCGCGGTGCACGCCGATGCGTGCGGCCAACTGTCCCACTGGCCCGAGGCCGAAGACGGCCAGGGTCCCGCCCTGCGGGACGTCCGCGTATTCGACGCCTTGCCAGGCCGTCGGAAGGATGTCCGAGAGGAAAAGATACCGGTGATCGGGCAGGTCCCTGCCGACCACCACCGCTCCGTAATCGGCATGCGGAACCCGCAGGTATTCAGCCTGCCCGCCGGGAACGCTGCCGTAGAGTTCCGAGAACCCGAAGAGGGCTGCACCCTTGGCTTGGTCGCGCACCTGGGTGGTTTCACATTGGGATTGCAGGCCGCGTTCGCACATCCAGCAATGCCCGCAGGAGATATTGAATGGGATGACCACGCGGTCCCCCACCTTGACCCTGGTGACAGCCGGTCCGGTTTCCTCCACGATGCCCATGGGTTCATGCCCCATGATGTCTCCCGCATGCATGTAAGGACCCATGAGTTCATAGAGGTGGAGATCGGAGCCGCAGATGGCGCTGGAGGTGACCTTGATAATGATGTCGCCGGGTTCTTCGATGCGCGGATCGGGAACCTCGGAGACTTCGATCTTTCGTTTTCCCTGCCAAGTCAATGCCTTCATGATTCCTCCTGTGCAGAATTACTCGGTGGTCTACCGCGTCCCGCCGCGGGCGGGACGCGAGTCGAAATGAACGTCGCCGACGACCTTGCTTGCCCCTGCGGGGTCGCAGGTGTTCCGGCGGTACGGTGCGCTAGTCGTCGCCGTCAGTGGATGTGGCGGGCCCGCTGGGGGTGGCTCCGCCTTCGTCGGTCCAGTCATGCCCGGGGTCGGTGGCAAGGGCCGGATCCGAGACGTGGTCCTTGTCGTGCTCGGGTAGGTCGGTGGCGTCGTTAGTGCGACCGGCGGCTGGGTTCTGGTTGTCCTTCATGGCATTCTCCTTCGGATGGTGGCTTGGGGTATGGGAGGAGTTCGTCCTTGCCTTGCAAAGCGAGGGTGGAAGGTGGGCAGATTGTCTGCGATGGCGTTCTCGTGGCTAACAGTGCCTGCCCGTCGGCGACCTCGCTCCTTTTGCACCGCCAGACGGCGGCGGATGCGGTCTGGGGCTCCACCAGCACGGCAGCGGAGATGGCATCCAAGGCGCGCAGCGTGGGGAGGAGTTTGACTGTGTCTTGCTGCAACGGCCTAACTGGACGGCTTGACCGCCACCGCCCGGGCGGTTGATGTGAACCTGTAGTCAGCGGATGCCTGGGCCGAGCGGCACACAGATTGGCCGGCGAGTCAGGGACTGCGGGGAACTTTCCGTGCGGGAGCCTCGGAACCGGCTCCCGCACGGAAAGGATGGAACGTCCGCCATGGGGAGGGTCTAGTGACCCTTCACGTCTTTCGCGGCGTCCTTGAGGTGTTCACCGGCCTGCTTGACCTTGGCGGAGGCCTGGTCACCGGCCCCCTCGGCTTGCAGCTTTTCGTTGTCGGTCGCCTCCCCGACTTTTTCTTTCGCCTTGCCGGAGGCTTCCTGCGCTTTGTTACCAATTTTGTCGTCGAGACCCATGAGATCCTCCTTCGTTGGATGAAAACGGGAACATTTCCCAACGTAAGTCCTGTTTCTGGATAGTCGCTGGGAATCCCTACGCTATGGGATGCAATCCCCGGTGACAACGCTTTTGCACCCGTCCGTACCGAGGCCAACTCAGTTCAGCTGCTTGAAACTTCGGGCACCCTCACCGGTAGGTATCGATCCGCTTCACCGTTCCCAGTCGCGGCCCGCCACGGGCATCCGTTCCTCGGACGCGCAGTCGCACTTCGCTGCACGCCCACGGATTACATTTTCTGTGCCGTCGTGAAGAAGTTATTGCCGGACCACTGACGGCGGGTCGCTTCCCCGATCCAGAGCTTGGACGCCGCATTTTCCGGGAACGAGAAGGAGATGCGTACCTGAGACGTGCGGGAACTGGTCGCAGGCAACTGTGCACCCAATTGCATATGGAATTGAACTACTCATTCATTTTGTGAAAGGCTGGTCGCGCTAACTTTTAAGATACGAACGTTGAATCCGATGAAAGGGAAAGTCCGTGCATGAACTGGATCTGATCCGGGCAGCAACCGAAGATGTGGCCTCCGCCAAGGTGCTCCTCCAGGAGCGTACCGATGCCCTGGACGCCATTATCCAGACGGCCTTGGACCATGGCGTCTCCATGGATGCGATCGCTGAAGCAAGCGAACCAGCGCTACCCGGAATCGACAACACCGCGGGAGCGCGGCAGCACCTGCTCGTTGCCTGACGGCGGCCCATGGGGTAGACGGCGTTGACGCATCCGCCCCATGAATGGAACGTTCTGGCGAGGGCAAATATCCCATCGCATACCCCGGGCGACGGCTTTCGGCGCAAGATGTGCGGCGAAGGGCCCTGTTCCATTCGTCCAGATTCATCCCACGGTCGCCCTTGAAGCCATACGACGACCCGCCATACGAGAAATCGGGATCAGCTCCGTTGGCGGCTCCACGATAAAGGTGATCAAGTGCTTCCTCCGTGGTGGCAGGAGGGTGCGCGCATGAAGGAGGCCCCAACCTGAAAAGGTTGGGGCCTCCTGTTCGTGCACATACTAGGCGCGCTTGCGCGTCAACAATCCCCAAATAACCAGGACAATCAACGACCCGCCAATAGCCAGCAACCACGTCGAAAGTGACCAGAATTCGCTGATATCCACGCTAAACAACGCGGAACCAATCCAGCCACCAACAACGGCACCAACTACGCCGAGCAGCAACGTGGCGAGCCAGCCGCCACCTTGCTCACCTGGCTTGATTGCCTTAGCAATCGCACCGGCAATAAGGCCTAGAACTATCCAACCAATGAATCCCATGACTTTTCTCCGTTCGGATGAAGTTACGTCGTTCAGCATCAGGATCGCGATGCACTCAGAAAACCTTACAGCTAACACACAGAAGGTCACGTCACGGAGGGGATCTTGGGACCAGTATCACAGAAAACTGGAGATCCTATGGGCAGCGCGCATAACCAAAGCAAGGAACCGAAGCGCGGCCAGTCGAACCTTTAGAACATCGTGGCTCGTTCGAAAGTTGCAACGACTCCCCATGCGGGACCGTTCCCCGTGGATCGCGGCAGAGCCGCTGCCCACGGGGAACCATCATCCGGCCGACTGCCGCGTTAGTTCTGCCAGAACGGGTAGTCGGTGTATCCGACGGAGCCCTCGGTGTAGAAGGTGGAGGAGTCGGGTTCGTTCAGCGGCAAGCCCTCTTGCCAGCGGCGCACCAGGTCGGGGTTGGCGATCGCCGGGCGTCCGACCACCACCGCGTCGCCCCAGCCCTTGGCAGCAACCGCAGCTGCGTCGTCGTACGTGGTGACGGTCTGGAACCCGGTGTTCAGCAGGACGGGGCCATTAAACCGTGAGCGCAGGTCCTGGACGAGTGTCCCGGCGGGATCTGCGTGCAGGATACTCAGCGCGGCCAGACCCAGGGGTGCAATCCCGTCGATGAGGGCGCCATAGGTTGCCGCGACATCGGTCGGATCGGTCTCGACCGTGCTCTGGACGTTGTGCTCGGGGGAAATGCGCAGACCGGTCCGGCCGGCCCCGATGGCGTTGGCCACCGCGGCGACGACCTCGATGACGAAGCGTGCCCGGTTTTCCGGGGAGCCGCCGTAGGCGTCGGTGCGGGTGTTCGCGCTGGGGGCCAGGAACTCGTGCAGCAGGTAGCCGTTGGCTCCGTGCAGTTCCACGCCGTCGAACCCGGCGGCGATGGCATTGCGGGATCCGGTCACGAACTCCTCAATGATTCCGGGCAGCTCGCCGGTCTCCAACGCGTGCGGGACCGGGTAGGCGTGCTTGCCGGTGTAGGTCCGCGAGACGCCGTCCACTGCGATGGCACTCGGGGCGACGACGTGGCCCTGCCCGGTGGTCTCCGGGTGGGTGACACGGCCGGCATGCATCACCTGCGCGACGATGAGGCCGCCCTCGGCGTGCACCGCGTCGGTGACGCGCTTCCACCCGGCGATCTGCTCCTCGGTGACAAGGCCCGGCTGGCGGACAAACCCCTGTCCGGTGACGCTGGGGTAGACGCCTTCGCTGACAATCAGGCCCATCGAGGCGCGCTGCCGGTAGTACTCAACGACATCGTCGTTCGGTACGCCGTCCACGCGGGAGCGGGATCGGGTCAGTGGCGCCATGACGAGTCGGTTGGGCAGCTCGAGGTCGCCGAGGGTGATCGGGGAAAACAGGTCCATGGGGTGGAACTCCAAACGTTGGGGTTGTTGCCTGATGCAACCGACCCCGCGGCATTGGTATTCCTGCCACGCCGCATGGGTGAGGCGGAACACGGATCCTATGGCACGCGTCCGATCCAAGTGATCGAGGACCGACTTGTCATCCCTGTGCCTGGCCACACTGGCCACCGGGGTTTGTTGGGTTCGGTTTGATTGGAGATCGACGGGGAGCAACCCGTCCCGGAGCGGTTGTTCCTTGGATCATGCGCAATCATTATGAGCAACTAGTCCAAGCCATAAAATTAGGATGACCGCTATATGGGTTACAGGCGCCTGCCTGGATCATGTTGCCGTCGCTGCCCCAGAGGTCACGTCATCGTTTTCCACGAGTCGTGTTGTTCTTGCCGGCGAGATCTCCGATAGTCCCTGAAAGCCCCGGCCGGGGAACAACCGCCGGGAGACCGCAGATTGATTGCGGTTCAGCCCCTGATGATATTGAGCGGAGGTGACGCGGGCTTGGTACTGAAACGGGTTTGCCTGCTGCGCGAAGACCCGACGCGGTACCAAATCGGGGACGATCCGGCACCCCCGTCCGTTGGATAGACATGCGATCATTGGTTAGACCGCATGATTCCGATGACAGAAAGTGGGAAATCCCGTGGCAGGTTTTAGCAAATTCAGCAAGATTCTTATGGAAGCAGCGAAAAACCCCAAGGTCAGGCAGGCCGGTGGCCAGGTGGTCGACAAGGCCGCAGGCCTGGCGGGAAAAGCCACCAAGGGCAAGCACCTGGACAAGATCGAACGCGCCCGGGCGGAAGCCCGCAAGCACCTCGACAGGCGTCCCTGACCCTCCGCGCGGGCCGGGGTCATCGACAAGCAGCGTGGATTCCAAGTTCGCACCTGCCTCTGTCTGCGAGGAGCGGACGATGCATGAATCACTGAAGTAAGGGCGTGGGCGCACGTTGATCCTGCCAGCCTCGTCCAGGTACCGCAGTCGAGCGCCTCGGCCGAGCTCCATCGATCGGAGCAGAGTCAACTTCGTGGTCCAGCCGTGGCACGCCCGGCAAACGCGAAGGAGTGAGAGCACGGGGTCTCGTGCTCTCACTCCTTCGCGTTTCTTTTTCAGTCCCCGGGTTGCTACCCTGCCGACGGCTTGCGCATGAACGCGGAAATGCCGGTGATCTCGCGCCCGACCAACAGGACCTGCAGGGAATCGGTGCCCTCGTAAGTGGAAACGACTTCCGGGTCCATCAGGTGACGTAACTGGCGATGGGCCGCCGAATTGTTGACCGTTCCTGCGTGCCTCGAACCAATCCAGCTCACTCATGCCGCCAGTTCCCCGCCGGCGCCTGCCTCATCGCAGAACACATGTGCCGTCTCGATCACCGGACGGACCAGTTCCCCCTCCGTGGGCACCCAGCCATCCACCAGCGCGCGCAGCCCGGTGCCTGCCCAGTCCAGGCTGGTTTCGTACCCATGTCTGCCGTAGAGCGCCGAGGTGACCCGCGCCAACGGGGTATCCAGTGGCGCCGTCCGGGCCGCCGGTTCCAGCCGCACCGCGGTGGGCTGCACCGCTGCAACCGCACGCCGCGGGCGGGAGCCTGCCAACGCCCGTTCCCCGATGACTCGAGTGGCGGGGCTTCCGTGCGCACCGGTGCCGACCGGGAGCCTGAGCCCGGGATGGTCGGCATGAAATTGACCGTCGACCACGGTGCCGGGGAACAGCGTTGCATCCGAGACGAAGGATGCGACAAAGGCGTTTGCCGGTGTTTCCAGCAATTCCCTTGGGGTCCCGATCTGTTGGATCATTCCTTGGTTCAACACGGCCACCCGGTCGGCAAGCCCAAGCGCCTCGGCGCGGTCGTGCGTCACGTGCACAGCGGTCAGCCCTTCCTCACGGGTCAGCTCACGAAGTTCCAGCCGAAGCCTGGCACGCAGGGGCTCATCGAGTGCGGAAAGCGCCTCGTCCAGCAGCAGCGCCTGCGGCTTGGCCACGATCGCCCGGGCCAGGGCCACGCGCTGGCGTTGGCCACCGGAGAGCGCCGCAGGTTTCCGGTTGGCATATTCGGCAAGACCTACCTGCTCCAGCACGGCGGCAACCCTCTTGGCCAACTGTGGCCGTGGAACGCCTTCCAGTTTCAGCGGATAGCCGACGTTGCCCGCAACGCTCAGGTGCGGCCAAATGGCGTGGTCCTGAAAGACCATGCCCAGCGCACGCTTTTCGGGAGGCACCCACACTCCGTCCCCGGCCATGGTGCGCCCGCCGATCGCAAGGTTTCCGGCGGTCGGGCGGATGAAACCGGCAAGGGTCCGAAGGAGTGTCGTCTTGCCCGAGCCGGAGGGGCCGAGCAAGGCCAGGAACTCGCCGTCCTTAACGTTCAGGTCGATCCCTTCCAAGCCCACATGCCCGTCGCCGTAGGCATGGCCCAGATTGGTCATTTCAATGGTTGCCACGGGAAGTACCTTTCAGGAGATTCTTATTTGTCCGCACGGCGGTTGGCCAGCGCGGCGGTGGCCGAGAGTCCGAGGATTCCCACCAGAGCAACCACCAGGGCAAGGGCGGAGGCTCCGCCGTAGTCGCCCGACTGTTGCAGGTTGAAGATGGTCACGCCCAGGGTCTGGCTCCCGGGGGCCACCAACAGGATGGAAATGGTCAGTTCCCGCACAGCTGTCAGCAACACCACGACCCCGCTGGTCACGGCGGCCGGGCCCGCCAGACGAGCGGTGACATCCAGCAGGGCACGCAATGGAGTTGCCCCGGCGGAGCGGGCGGCTTCCTCGAGCGTGGAGGACACGGAGTCCATCGGTGCGCGCACGGCCTGGACCACCAGGGCGGTGAATGCCATGACGTAGGCACCCAGGATCACCCAACCGGTATTGAAGATTCCCAGCATCGGGGCAATCAGCAACCACCCCACGGCAATCACCAAACCCGGCAGGGCCTGGGGCAGGGTCGCTGCCACATCGAGTGATCCGTTGCTGCGGTGCTTGCCGCGGGTCAGCAGCAGCGCAATGCCCATGCCCAGCACGGTGCAACACACCGCCGCTCCCCCGGCCAGCATCACCGAGTTCCCGATGCCGGACACCGCACCGGGTGAGGTGGAGGCCCGAATGATGTTGTCCATGGTCAGGTTTTCACACGTCAGCGGGACACCCGGGGCCGGCAGCAACGCTTGGGTGGCCAACGCCAGCAACGGCACCATGCAAATAACCCCCACCCATGACCACAACAGGATGACCAGCGGAAGACGGGCCCGGCCCAACTCCAAATCCATGCCGGTGGCCCCGGAACCCCATTGCGTGCCGGCAGGCAGCCGGCGTTGGGCAAGAACAGTGAGCACGGCGAGCGCCAAGAGCACAAGACCGATTGCCGAGACCGCGGGCAGCGGGTTGCTGGTGGTGCTGGAGGCCAGGTAGCGATAGACCAGCGTGGTCAAGGTCGTATAGCGCTCGGGAAGTCCGATCAGTGCCGGGATGCCGAAGTCGGACAGGTTTGCCACCAGGGTGAGCACGAAGGCAGCAAGCAGCCCGGGGCGCAGCAACGGCAGGGTCACCGAGCCGAGTACCTGGGCGGTTCCCGCCCCGGAGATTCGGGCCGCTTCCTCCAGGTTCCCGGGGATCCGCCGCAGCGCGGCGGCAATGACCAGGTAGGCCACGGGGCAGGAATGCACCGCGAGCAGGAACACCACTCCCCAGCCGCCGAAGATGCTCATCTCGGCGTCGATGCCCAGCCCCTGCAGGGACTTGTTGACCGGGCCGTTGGCACCGAGCAGTGCCATCCATGCCATGGCGCCAATGAACGGCGGGATCAAGAAGGGCAGCATGACCAGCCAGCGCAGCATGCCCTTGGAAGGCACGTTGCTGCGTTCGAGCACCACGGCGAGAAAGGCGCCGGCGATGGTGGCCAGCAGTGCCGAGCCGGAGGCACTGGCCACCGAGTTCAGGGCGGCCGTAGCCACCGCCGGATCCCCGAAGACTTGCCGTGCTGCAGGCTGGATTCCCTGCACGGCCAATGCCGCAAGTGGCAGCCCCACCAGGAACGCAATGGCGACCCACACCACCGTGCGCAGCACCCCGAGGCCGTCCCCGGACCGGAGGAGCCCTTGGAACAGCTTCTTGCCCGCCGGCCGCTTCCGAATCGGTGCGGTTGCGCCTTCGGCGTGTACTTGATCCGGTTTCGTGGCTGCTTTTTCGATGGTGTGGGTCGTCATGGGCGTATTACTTCAGCAGGGAGTTGAAGTACTCGACTGCTTCCGACTGGCCGGCTGCGATCTTGACCTGGTCCGGGTCCAGCAGGTTGATCTCGTTCAGTGCCGGAGCACCGGCAGGGACACCTGCATCCGAGCGAACCGGCAGGTAGGACTGCGTCACCGCCAGCTCCTGGCCTTCCTTGGAAATCAGGAAATCAACGAAGTCGTTGGCGACCTCCTGGTTCTCGGAATCGGCAAAGACACCGGCGGGCTGCGACACGTAGGGCACGCCATCGCTCGGGTAGCCCACGGCAATGGGTGAGCCCTTGGCGGCCAGTTCGCGCGCCACGTAATCGACCACGATGCCTACCTCGGAGCTTCCCGCGGCCACTGCCTGTCCGACCGGACCGTTGCTTTCAAGGACTGTGGGCTCATTGGCCACCAGCGATTCCATCCACGACTTGCCCAGTGCCGGTTCCTGCAGCCACACCGCGGTGTTGAATGCAGCTGCACCCGAGACGTCCGGGTTCGGCATGGCGATCTTGCCCTTGTAGGTGTCCTCGGTCAACGCGGCCCAGCTGGCGGGTGCTTCGGTGATGGCGCCGGTGTTGTAGGCAATGATGGTGGGGATGATCCGGGTGCCCACCCAGAAGCCGTCGGGGTCGGCGAACTTCGGATCCAGCGCGGCGGCGTTCTCCACGTCCAGCGGGGCCAGCGCGCCGTCGGCCGCATAGGCCTCGAAGGTGGGGACATCGGCCGCCAGGATGACGTCGGCGGTGATCTTGCCTGCCTGCTTTTCCGTGGCGATGCGGGTCTTCAGCTCGCCGGTGGCGGCACGGAAGACCTCGACGTTGACACCCTCGTTGGCCTTTTCAAAGGCCTCGACGACCTGGTCGATCTTGGCCTGCGGCTCGGAGGTGTAAACCGTGAGGGTCTTGGGTGCTGCCTCCCCTGCCGCGTCGGCGGAGGCTCCGCCGGCGCAGGCGGTCAGGCCCAACACGGGGATCAACAGCAACGGGGCAATCGCGCTCAGACGCTTGTTCATTTCTTCTCCTTGAAGTGCCGCACCCCAGGGGTGCGGCTTGCGAGTGGGTGTTACGGGTTTTGCGGGATCTTCAGAGCAAGGCAGGTTGCCGGGCGGGCATCGCTACCACCGGCGCGGCCACGGCAAAGGGTCGTGGCACCCGTACCGGGGTTGCTGACAGCTGCCCTGCCCCGACCTTGATGACGCTGAACCAACTTGTGTCCTGGTCATGGGCCGGAGTGTCGGTGGCGAAGAGCTTGTGGTTGTAGGAGACCGCCGGTCCGACCCACACCGGAATGGTTCCCAGGCTTCCGGACGTGGGCAGATGGTAGTGCCCGCACAGGATGGCCCTGACATCACTGCCGGCCAGAACGGCGGCCAGTTCCCCGGGGCGGGCCAGTCCGCGGCCTGCCAGGGCTGGCATCAGGCAGTCAATCGGTGGATGGTGCAGCGCGAGGACCGTCCCGCTCGGGGCGGGAGTCTCCAACACGGCCAACAGCCATCGAAGCTGTGGCTGGCTGAGTCCGCCGGCAGCCTCGCGGAACCCGTGGGTGTCCAGCCCAATGATCCGCAAGCCCCCGATCATGTGCACCGTGTCCGCTGGATTGGGGCCGCTGGCGATGCGCTTTCGGTTGAACCGTGCACCCACCGAGCCAGCCGGATCATGGTTGCCCGGCACCACGATGATCGGGCATTGCAGTTCCCTCTCTGCGTGCTCAAACAACCTGGCCGCACGGGCATGGACTTGCGCACCGCGGTCGGCAATGTCGCCTGTCACCAGGATGGCGTCGGGGGAAAACCCGGCGGCGGCTTCCAGTGTTTCGGCGGTGCGCGCCCAGGTGTCGATCCGCCCGTGCAGCAGGGCTCCACCTGTCAATAAGTGGGTGTCCGTCAATTGCACCAACGTGGCGCCGGTTGCGCTCATAGGTCCGGGCCAGCTTCCTCTGCGGCACCGGGACCCGCCAACTCCTCGCGCAGAATGGTCAGGTCGGCCGGATCCAGCCCGTGGGCCAGTAGGTAGCAGGCGGCCGAACCGAAGCGCGCTTCGACCATGTCCAGTGCAGCGTCGAGGGCCGCCGCCGGACTCTCCAGGTGCAAGTGGAGCGCGGCCTGCAATTCCGAGCTGTCTCCCAGCGCACAGGACAATTCGTGGTTCACGCGTTCGCGGTAGATCGCCGGCAGGTCTCTGGCGCTGCGCGCATAGTCGTCAAGCAGGATCTGTCGCGGGACGCCCGCGACTTCAAGGACCAGGGCCACCACCAGGCCGGTGCGGTCCTTGCCTGCGGCGCAGTGCACCAGCACGCCGGTCGGCAAACCTGCGGCGATGGCACCCACGGCCTTGGTGATTTCCGTGCCGCGCGTGGTCAGCAGGCCGTAGTAGACATCCTCGATGGCAGTGGCCACGGGCAGTGGACCGAGGTACAGCGGGGCGGAAACATGCACGGCGCCGTGGGGGACGTAGCCCCGGCGTTCGGCAATTTCGAAGGACTCGCGCAAGTCCACGACCGTCCTCACCTCGAGGCCATTGAGTTCCCGCATGCCTTCGTGCTCAAGTCCGCTGGGGGCAGCGGACCTAAACAGCCGACCAGCACCGGCGGAGGGGACCCGGCGCAGGTTCGGCACCGAAGTGGTGGCTTCCGTGGGGCGGGACATATCGGGGGCTTTCCTCATTGGTTTGTCGAGCTTCCCCGACGGGGAAATCCAGGTGCACATTGATTCAAGCCCGTTCACATGGCCGGATGGTTAACGGCCGGACACTCTACGGTGGCTCAAGGGTCAAGACTTCGCCGTCGAAATCGCCCTGGCAATCGGGAGTCATTCCGGGCCTGCACCCTCAGGACGAAGAGCAAGCAAGACGGCAGACGGGCGATACCTAATAATTCGGCCACACCATGACCTCCCCGACCACTACCTGCGTTACTCTCCCGGACCTACACTCGGGGGGAGAGACACCCCAAGGATGGCATCGGCGGGACACCACCCCGCCGGATCCGCCGCCGAATTCAAGCATCGCAGGGAAAGGACGCACGTTCCATGACCAGTATCCAGCGCCCCATCGAATCGCCGTATCACGGACCGCTTCCCGGGGCCGGTGCGCCGGATCCCGCGGCCGGGAAGGGTTCCTGAAAGCCATGGAATCCACGGGACACCTGGAAATAGAGCACAAGTACGACGTCGAGGAAACGACTCCGTTGCCGGTCCTGGAGGATATCCCGGGCGTGGAACGCGTCGCCGAACCGGTGCGGCACCGGCTTGAGGCCGTCTACTTCGACACGGCGACCCTGGCCCTGGCAGCCCGGCGGATTACCCTGCGCCGCCGCACCGGCGGCAACGATTCCGGCTGGCACCTGAAACTTCCTGCCGGACAGGCAACGCGGCAGGAAATCCATGCGCCGCTGGGCCAACCCGAGCACGTGCCGGCGGAACTGCTCGCGCACTTGTTCGTCCACACCCGCGGTGCCGACCTGTCACCCGTCGTGCGACTGGCCACCGAACGAACCGCTTACCGGCTCTACGGTCCCGGCGGGGAACACCTGGCGGACTTTGCCGATGACACGGTCCAAGCCCACGCACTGGACCGGGACGGGGCGGAGGTTCGCTGGCGCGAATGGGAGCTCGAGCTGGTCCATGGAGACGCGATCCTCTTCGCGGACGCCGCCGACACCATCGGTGCCACGGGCGCCGTTCCCTCCCGTCATGCCTCCAAGCCGGCCCGGGCAATGGGTGAGGCATACCCGCCCGAACCGGTCGCGGGCACCGGTTCGCCAAGCAAGAAGGGACCGGTGCTCGAGGTGGTGCGGGCCTACCTGGACGAGCAAATCCACGAACTTCTCACCCACGACCCCGGTGTGCGGCTGGGACTGCCGAAGGCAGTGCACCGGATGAGATCCGCCACCCGGCGACTCCGCTCCGCGCTGGCTATCTATGGCAGCCTGTTCACCACGGACGTTCCCACGCAGATTGAAGACGACTTGAAGTGGCTCGCCCGGATCCTCGGGCGCCCCCGGGATGCCGAAGTCATGCGCAAACGGCTTCGCCGACGCATCAAAGAACTGCCCGGGAAAATAGGGAACGGACCCGTGGCTGGGCCCATTGAGCGAGAGCTCGAATCCACGTACAACGCCGGGTACCAGACAGTGCTCAAGACCCTCGAGACTACCCGCTACTACCGGCTCCTGGATGAGCTGGAACGGTTCCGCGACCAGCCGCCGGCGAGGCCACGGGCTTCCAGGCCCGCCAAGCGGGAAAGTGCACGGCTGGTCAACAGGGCCGCCAAGGCCCTGGAACGCGAGCACCGGAAGGCAGCAGGCACCAAAGCAGGGCCCGTGCGGGACACCGCGCTCCACGAGGTCCGCAAGGACGCCAAGAAACTGCTGAACGCCGCCGAATCCGTCACGGACATCCACCGGAAACGCGCCCCCAAGCTGGTCCGGTCCGCCCACCGCCTCACCAAGGTCCTGGGCGAACACCAGGACAGCGTGGCGACCCGCAGGTTCCTGGATTCCCTGGCCACGGACCCAACGTTGCCCGAAGGAACCCTTCGCGCCTTCCGCCGGATACAGGAGGCCGAGCAAGAGACCGCCCGCACGATGAAGAAAAAGTATTCCAAGGCCAAGAAAAAGGCCTCCGGCATGCGGTTGCGCAGCTGAAAAAGACTGTTGCCCTCATCGCTACCGATCAGGTCTCAGCGAATGCCGTGAGATCCCGGGTACAAGGCACCGAGCTGGCCGAAGCCGGGCCATTCTTGCCCACAGCGAGATCAAGAGAGATGGCTTCAGCTGTATTCATCTGGCATACATTGTCGGTATATCTCGGCACCGGTGATTGCGGGATGTATATGGCCATGCGTTCCAGGTCACATTAGCGTTTCCTCCTAACGACGGATCTTTCCCCCGGAACAACCACCGACTGGATCCGTCATTCCGGGCGCCCGTGCGTCCGCAGGAAATTAGCCACAACACCCCCATCGGAAATTCCACGCCGATGTCGTTTCTCCGGCTCGGCCGGCTAATCAATGAAATTCGACATCGGGTGCGGGAGTTTGAAACCACGTGCCTAAAAGAGAGGACGTCATGAAAATTCAAGTAGGAGGTGCTGCGGCATGAACCGAGCACACCTTGGACGAAAGACCGCAGTCGGCGCTTCAATTGCCCTCTTTGCCCTGCTTGCCAGCGGTTGCGCCAATTCGGCGGCTGGGCAGACGGACGGCCCGAAAGTGGGCACTGCCGCAGAAAGTTCAACAGCCGACGTCCAGCAAACTTGGACCGAACGGCTGGTGGATGCCCCCTCGAAACCCGAGGACCTCATCGAACTTCCCGGCACGGAGTCCCTGGTCATTAGCGGCATGTCAGCGGATCCGGGCAACGACGCCGGCGGCTCCGGGCACCTCTACCTCATGGACAAGTCGACGTTCGAGCTGACCGAAATCTGGCCGGAACGCAAGCATGCCGTCGCGCTGGATAAGAAGCTTTACGGTGGCTGCCCCGCTCCCCCTTCGCTGGATGTTGCATCGCCGCATGGAATAGGGCTGGAAGAGCAGCCCGATGGAACTAGCCGGCTCTATGTCGTGAACCACGGTGGCAGGGAATCCGTCGAGGTCTTTAGTCTTGCGCCCTCGCCCCAAGGCAATGTGGACGTCACCTGGATTGGCTGTGAATTGCTGCCGAAGGGGACGTTCGGCAACGGCGTAGCCCCGGATCCGGCCTCGGACGGTTTCTACGTGACGAACTACTTCGACCCCTCCGACATGATGGCTGGCTTCAAGACGGCTTTCGCCGGAGATGAGACCGGCTACGTCCTGCATTCCATCCCCTCCCGGGGATGGGAGAAGGTCCGCGGCTCTGAGATGTCCGCGCCAAACGGCATCGCCGTGTCCAAGGACGGCAAGAGCATATTTGCGGCCGGCTGGGGCAGCAGGGACATCCGAAAGTTCTCGGTTGAGGAGCCTGATGCAGCTCCACAGGTCTTGGAACTTGGTTTCATGCCGGATAACTTGCGTTGGACCGCCTCGGGAACCCTTCTGGTGACGGGACAGGACATCGACAGTTTCGAGACTTTCCAAGGATTCCGCAGCGGGGCCACCGCACCCAAGCCGGGCTTCCAAGTCATGGAAATCCAACCCGGCGACTTCACCGCCAAGGAGATCGCCTCGGGAAATTCGGCAGGATTTACCAACGCCACCACGGTCATAGAAATTAACGGGAGCCTCTTGATCGGAAGTGTCGACGGCAACAAGATCATGGAATTGACGAAGCCATAGCGACACCATGTTCAACGGCCCGCAGGAACCGCCCGGGCAGCTGGAACCAGCAGCTGCCCGGGTGGTTCCTGCAGGTTGTGTACCATCCCGGTCCCGTCGGTCCGGGCCATCGATCGCAGGGCGTCCTGCACTCCGAGGGGACACCAAGACCCGCGCGGAACATGGCCGCCTGGACCCGGTGCTTGACCTGGGGACCTACCGCCTTGGTGATTTCGGATCCACCACTCCCCCGCACGCCGCGACGCAATGCTCCGCTTTGGGCCATTCCCGCCGCGGCTTCCGTCTTGCGCGGTCCTCCGGTGATAAAATCGAGTGAAATGACTGCCCCAGAGAAGAAGTCCGCGCAGCGGGGTCGCAGCAGCGAATTGCTGGATATCCCAGGCCCAAAGCCGTCATCGCGCGAAGCCCAGAAGCGCCTCACCCGGGAACGCCTGATCACCGCCGGCGAAGCCGAATTCAGGATTCGCGGCTACAACGAAACGACCGCGGAGAACATCGCCACGTCCGCCGGGACAAGTCGCGCCACCTTCTACGTGTATTTCAAGTCCAAGGCCGAAGTGGTGCTGGAACTGATGCAGCGATCGTCCCCCGATGTGCTGCGCGCCTACAGCGACCTTGACGCCATCACGAAGCCGACCCTGCGCAACGTCAAGGCCTGGCTGCGTAGCACCATGGCCCTGTGGGATACGCGGCGCAGCGATTTCACCATCATGGAGCAAGCGCTCGCCAACGACGACGCGGTGACCGACATGTGGATTTCCACGCTGGCCAATTCCTACCAGGTCATGCCCCGGACCTTCGGCCGGTTCACCAATGCCAAGGATCATGAAAAGGCCAGGCTGCACCTTTTGACGCTGCAGTCGGCCTTGGAACGGATGATGTACTTCGCCGTGATCCGGCGCCGGCCCGTGAAGATGGACCTGTTGCTCGACACCCTCGCCGACCAGTGGCTGGCCTTCCTGGAATCGACCTTCCCGGAATCCGAAAAGGGCTGACCCCACCGACGTTTGAGTCGGCGGAGCCAGCCCCCTTGGGGAACCAAGACGTCGGTGAGCTACAGCGAGAGCTTCAGCGGGCACCCACCCTTTGAGCGCGAGACGCAGATGAACATCGAGTCGCATTCGACCTTTTCCTCGTCCGTCAGGATCGAATCCCGGTGGTCCACCTCGCCCGAAACCACCGGTGTCTCGCAGGTTCCGCAGGTTCCCTCGCCGCACGAGGAGATCACCGAGAGCCCCTCGGCCTCGGCGACTTCCAGGATGCTCTTGCCCACCGGAATGTTCAGCGTGACGCCGCTGTCAACGCATTTCACCTCGAAGGGGACATCCCCGCCGGTGTCGAATTCCTTGGCCACGAAACGTTCGACATGCAGGCTGCCGGAGGGCCAGTGCGCCGAAGCCGCTTCCACGACCTTGAGCAACGGTTCGGGTCCGCAGCAGTAGATCAGGGTGTCCGGCTGGACCTCGCCCAGGAGCTCGTTGAAGTTGACGTAACCCTCGGTTTCCTCCGGGGCCAGCCTGACCTTCTCGCCGAGTGCCTGCAGTTCGTCGGTGAACGCCATGGTGGCCAGGGAACGTCCGCCATAGACCATGGACCACTGGGCACCATCGCGTTCGGCCTGGGTCGCCATGGCCAGGATCGGGGTCACCCCGATCCCGCCGGCAATGAAGATGTATCGGCGCGAGGGCAGCAGTGCGAAGTTGTTGCGCGGGTGGCTCACCGTCACGAGGTCGCCTTTTTGCACGGTCTCGTGGATGGCCTTGGAGCCGCCGCGGCCGTTGGCTTCCTTCAGGACTCCGATGCGCCACGCGCCTTGATCGCCCTCCGGGGTGCATAGCGAGTATTGCCGCACCAGGTCCCCGACCAGGACATCGATGTGGGCGCCGGGTTTCCATGACGGAAGTGCCGCACCGCTGGGATCGACCAGCGACAGGGAGATCACGCCGTCCGATTCCTGCACCCGCGAGCCGACCCGAAGCTGCAGGGTGGCCATCGGATCGGCGGGAAGTTCGCGTCCGTGCCCGGACTCGATGGCTTTCGCATCCCACTTGACCTGCAGGCTGCGCCGCACGGGCAGCAGGGCCATCCGGATGAAGTCCAGTTCCCAGTTCTCCGCGGGGTGCAATCCCGGAAGCCGTTCGTACAACACCTCCAGGCCAACCGCGCCCTGGACCCGGGCCAACGGCTGGCCCAGGCAGGTGTGGCGTCCCTTGGTGAAGGAGAGGTGGTCCCGCGGATCCTCGCGGTGGATATCAAACTCAAAGGGCCGCTCGACATGGTCGGGATCCACGTTGACGCTGGCCAGGGAAATCCAGACCATGTCCCCGGCCTTGATCTCGGCCCCTCCGAGGGTCACGTCGATGTTGGAGCGCCGGGAGGCAAAGGGCGAGGACGGGCGGCGGCGGACGGTCTCGTCGAACACGCGCTGCCACAGCGCCGAATCCTCCAGCGCCTCAGTGACGCTTTGAGGGGAATCGTTGAGGAAGAGCACCGCGTTGGCCATGGCCTGGGCGGTGGTGTCGGTGCCGGCGGCGGCGAATTCACTCAGGTGCAGCGCGATCTGCGCCTCGGAGAGCGAGTAGTTGCCGTCCTTGTCCTTGTCGCGGGCCATGACCGAGATCAGGTCCTCGTTCTGGCTTTCGCGGCGTTCGGCCACGATGCCGCGCAGGACCAGCTGGGTCTTGACGTAGCGGTCCCACACCTCGGAGCGCCGCGGCTCGGGCAGTTCCTCCTGGGCGCTGGCCAGGACCTGGAAGAAGTCGTCGCGCAGCTGGTGCATCATCGGCACGTACTCGGACCCGAGGTCCATGAGTGCCATCAGCGTTTGGGTTGTCAGTTCCAGGCAGTAGTTCTCCAGCAAATCGATCTCGCCCAGGGAGTCGAACTTGTCCAGGATGCGGTGTGCGCGGGCTTCGATCTCCGGGCGCAGGGCCTCAATGCGTGGCTGGAGGAACCCCTTTTGTGCTACGCGGCGGGCGATGGTGTGGCCCATGGGGTCCGAGCCCACCAGGATCCGGGAGATCAGTTCCGGGGGCATGGTCGCGGCGTGGGCGTCGGGCACCGGGATCAGGCCGGCGTTGGAGGCGCTGGAGAATTTCTTCCAGTCCGAGAGCACGAACTCGGCATCCGCGCGCCTGTTGACGATCCAGGCATTGAGGTAGGGGAAGAAGAACGTATCGACGTCCCCCCTGGCCTCGGTGATGTGCCGGGTGGGGTCCCGGTAGTAGGCATCGCCCATAGGGTCGAAGTCCGGCGCCAAGGGACCGCGCATTTGATCGATTGCTGGTGTGGTGGTCATGTTGTTGCTCCGGGGATCAGAGGGCTGCCGAGGCAGCGATGGTGGAAAGTTTCTGGAAGCGCAGGACGTTGTCGCCTTCGTCCATGACGCCGGAGGTCAGGCAGACGAACGTCATGTCGCGTTCGGGATCGATCCAGAAGAGGGTCGAACCGGCACCGTAGTTCCCGTGCGTGCGCGGGCTGGTGAAGGGGCCGAAGAACGAGGGGTGGGTGCCGGTCCCGCTCAGGGAGAAGCCGAGCCCGAAATTTCCCGGCGGCTCTTCCCAGCCGCGCATCTTGGCGATCATGGCGTAGAGATCGTTGGTCATGTCGCCGGTCTGCAGCGTGGTTGCGGCATCCAGAATGGCCGGGGCAATCACCGACTTGCCGTTGGCTTGGCCATTGCGGCGGATCATTTCGGCAAAGGCGAAGACGTCCCGGGCGGTGGACACGGAGCCCACCCATGGCATTTCGGCGTCCTCGTTGACCACGTCGTTGAGGTCCTCGACGTCCTTGGGCGAGAGCCAGCCGCTGTCGGGGATGTAGGCCTTGAGCGGAACCACCCGCTCCTTCCATTCGTCCAATGGACCGAAGCGGGTGTCCTTCATGTCCAGGACGGAGAACAGGTTCTTCTCGGCCAGCTCCCGGAACGAGGAGGCCCCATAGACCCGGCGAAGCATCTCGCCCATCAAGGCGTGGTTGATGGCCGGCGAGTACGTGAGGTTGGTTCCCGGTTCGTGGATCACGTCGAGCTTGCAGATCGCGGCAATGACATTTTCCAGGTTGCCAAGTTCGGCGTTGGGCAACGGTTCGGGGGTGGCCGGCATGCCCGAACGGTGGGTCAGCAGGTGGGCGAGGTTCACCCGGTCCTTGCGCATGGTGCGGAAACGGTCGACTCCCCAGAATTCGGGGATCACGTCCACGACCCGGGTGCTCAACTGCAGCTTTCCCTCGCCCAGGGCCTGGTAAACCAGGGCGTTGGTGAAGGCCTTGGTCAGCGACAGGACCCGGAAAATGTCATCCTCCTTGAGCTTCCGTCCGCTGGCGCGGTCGGCCCAGCCGATCGTGGCGTCGAGGCCCACTTCACCGTGGCGGGCCACCATGATGCGTGCACCGTCGTAGGTGCCGTCGTTGATGTCGTTGCGGATGGTGGTCTCGAGCAGTTCGAGGGTCTCGGCGTTGAGGTGGGCGCTCATGGTTCTCCTTGGAAATCCGGGAATGGGGGGGTAGGCCGGGAGACTGGTGGAATGGTCGGGTTCCGGACTACATGTGCAGGCCGCCGGAGGGCGAGAGGGTCTGACCGGTGTAGTAGGCACCGGCCTCGCTGGAGAGGAAGAGCAAGGTCTGGGCGATTTCCTCGGGAGTTGCCGGTCGCTTGATCGGCTGCATGCCGATCAGCATGCCCGTGATTTCCTCGGGCTGCTGGCGGAAGAGCGGGGTGTCAACCGCCCCGGGGGCAATGGCGTTGACGCGGATATTGAACGGTGCGAGTTCGGCGGCGGCACCACGGGTCATGCCAAGCACCCCGGCCTTCGATGCCGGGTAGTACAGCGGCATGGGCACACCCATCAGCGCCGCCGCGCTGGAGACATTCACGATTGCTCCGCCGCCGGTGCGCTTGAGAAGCGGCGCCGCTGCCCGAATCACGTAGAACGGGCCAAAGAGGTTCACGTCCATGACGCGGCGGAAGTCCTCGTCGGAGATGTCGGACAGGAAATCGGGGTGGAACTCCTCACCGGACTGCGCGGCACGGAACGACTTGACGTTGGATTCGACGAGCTTCTCATTGGCCGCGCGGCTCGGGGCGTTGACGCCGGCGGCGTTGATGACAATGTCCAGCCGTCCATGCTTTGCCTCGACATCCGCGAAGAGTGCATTGACTGCGGCCGAGTCTGCGACATCCAGTGGTGCGGTGTGGATATTTTCTGCCGTGGAGTGTTCCCGCGCCAGGCCGTCTGCGGAAAGATCGGCGGCAATGACGATTGCGCCTTCCGCGGCGAAGGTGCGGGCCGTGGACAGGCCGATCCCTGAGGCCGCACCCGTAATGACGGCAACCTTGCCGTGAAGCCTTCCGGCGGTCGCGAAAGCAGTCGTGCTGGTTTCCGGAACGGCTGGGGTGAGGGTCATGGGAGTCCTATCAGGAGGTGGCAACGAGCCGGAGAAAAGTAATCCGCGTCACCGGATTTGCGTGGCGCGTGTCACCATCATTGCAACTCGCTAGACACTTGTCCAGTGAGTTTCGGAAAATCTTTGTGTGTTCACGGGTAACGATCGGCCAACTTGCCAGACGCGTGTCCACCGTGGATGATGGGAAAACTTCCGTGACCCACGTCCCATTTCCGACTCGACCCCACCGCCCCCTTGCACTCAGCTGCTCGGGCGCTCGGTTTGATGTCGATGAATTCCCGCCTCCCACACCGAAGGGTGACCCATGACAGACCACATCGATTCCCCCGAAAGCGCGACACCTCCGCTTGGCCTCACGTGGGGAATCAAGCGCAGCTTCGTGCGATATATTTCGTTCCTCCCCGACGTCTCGGTATCCATCGAGGGCGGCGCCGAGGCAACCAATGGAAGCTACTTTAACTTCGCGCCCAATGGCGGAGAGCTGGATCCGCACACCGGCTTCGGCACCCTGCACTTCAAAGGCGAAGTCCGCATGTCCGGGCACGGCGGGATGATGCGTTTGGATCTGCTGGACCCCTGGGTTGCCCTGACCCCCCAAGGTGCGAGCCTCGGGGTATCCGCAGGACCCGCAACCGGCGGGATAGTCCTGGCCACCCTGGAGCTGCCGCCGCCCGAGGCGCTGAAAACCGGCACACTCTGGCAAGACGTCCCGACACTTCTCGCCCCGGGCGGCGTCGCGCTCTTCAACGACCAGTACCCCGTTGGCCAGGAAATGGATCCCCTCTTCATCAACCTCCCCGTCACGCTTGCGGGCTGAATCAGGGGCCGGTGACACCACCCCGACGTCGATGCCCGAGCAACGAATACGCCCGGCTTCAGCGATTCCCATTGCGCTTTCCAAAGTCAGCGCCGCCTCTCTTCGCCCGCCGCCACGCGCGGATCAACGTCTCCGCCACCACCCGACCGCACCCGGCCTCGGTCCACCGAGACGATCCGGCGGCAGGTAAGCCCACTGGCAGCATCGATTCCCGCGATCGGTGTCGATTTCGCGCGCCACACTGCCACGTTCGACGCGCTCAATTCGCAGAGAGCGTCCGCCGACCCAAGCCATCGCGGAATCCGACGATCGCCTAAAACCTTGGGCCGCTGGCATAAACAACCGCCTGCCAACTGCCGAAACAACCCCTCGCCCAAGGAATCCCCGAATTTCAGGCCATACACAAAACGTATATTGTCGGCGACTCAATTACTTGTTCTATATGTATTGGACTTCTAGGATCGGTGTGACTCGCCGCACACAAACGTTCCGATCCACTCCCGATTCAGACCAATCTCCAGGAGGATGCCCAATGTCGAGCATCACGACTACACCCCCGACACCACGCCAATCGTTGCGTCGCGTCGCGGCCGCCTCACTGGCGGGAAATGCCATTGAGTACTACGACTTCTCCATCTACGGTCTGGCCGCAGCCCTCGTCTTCCCCCAGATCTTCTTCCCGTCCTCCGACCCGCTGGTGGGAACGTTGGCAAGCTTTGGGGCTTTGGCTGTCGGTTACCTCTCCCGCCCACTGGGAGCCATCGTCTTCGGGCACTTCGGTGACAAGATCGGGCGCAAGCCCATGCTGGTGTTCACGTTGCTGCTGATGGGCATTGCAACGCTCGCGATCGGACTGCTTCCCACCTACAACGAAATCGGCGTCTGGGCGGCTGTCATCCTGATCTTCCTGCGCTTCGTGCAGGGCATCGCGTTCGGCGGCGAATGGGGCGGTGCCATTCTCATGGCCTTTGAATACGCACCCGAGAACCGTCGTGGCTTCTTCGCCGCCGTGCCTCAGGTCGGACCGGCCACCGGCGCGTTGCTGGGCAATGCGGCATTCCTGGCCGTGACGCTGCTGCCGCGCGAAGACGTTCTCGCCTGGGCGTGGCGCGTCCCCTTCATCCTCAGCTTCGTACTGGTCATCGTGGGCATGTTCATCCGCCTCAAGATTGCCGAATCCCCCGAATTCCAAACCACCAAGGACAAGGGCCTTGAGGTCAAGGTTCCCTTGGCCTCAGTCTTCAAGAACAATTTCAAGGCCGTCCTGCTCGTGGCCGGCAGCTTCCTGGGCTTCGGAGCCTTCTCCATCGTGGTCATGACCTTCCTCGTCGGTTACAGCCAGAACACGCTGGGCATCCCCGCCTCCACCATGCTGAGCTTCACCATGATCGCCTTTGTCCTCCAGATCCCCATGATCCTGCTCTCCGGTCACCTCTCGGACAAGTACGGCCGCAAGGTGCTCGTCATCTTTGGAACGCTCGCTGCGATCGCAGGCATCATCTTCATGTTCGCTGCCGTCGTCTCTACCCAGCCGGCATTGATCGGTGTTGCGTACGCCCTGGGCTTCGGCTGCCTCTACACCTTCTGCTACGGCATGCAGCCTGCACTCTTCGCCGACAGCTTCCCCGCCGAGGTCAGGTTCACCGGCATGAGCCTGGGCTACCAGCTGGGCAACGTCCTGGGCTCGGGATTCACCCCGCTCATCGCCACCTGGCTGGTCATGTCCACCGGCAGCATCGTCTTCGTCCCGGTCTTCGTGGTCGCAACTCTGCTGATCTCACTGGTCTGCCTGTTGCAGTTGGTCAAGCTGGCCCGGCTGCGCAAGCAGGTTGAAGCACGGGATTTCGCCACCGCTGCCGCGGGCATCTGACACCACTTTCCGTTCCGTCCTCGCGGTCACACCGCTCCCCACTTCCACAGTCAAAGGACCACCATGCAGTTTGAACACACCACCCTGGGCCAGCGGGTCCTCTTCGGAACCGGCCTGGCCGCCGAACACGTGGCCGCCGAAACCGCGCGGCTCGGGGCCACGAACATCATGTGCATCGCCTCGGAGTTCGAGCGCGAATTCGCCCAGATCGCCCTGGCGCAGGTGCAGGTCGCTCTGTGGCACACGGACGTGGTCCAGCATGTGCCGATCGCCAATGCCGTCGCTGCCCGCCAGGCGGCGACGGACGCGCACATCGATCTGATCGTGTGCGTGGGCGGCGGCTCCACCACCGGCCTGGCCAAGGCCGTGGCCCTGACCACCGGGATTCCCATCATTGCCGTTCCCACCACCTATGCGGGTTCGGAGGCCACCAACGTCTGGGGCCTGACCGAAGAGGCAACCAAGACCACGGGGGTTGATGACAAGGTGCTTCCGGCCACCGTCATCTACGACGCGGCCCTGACCCTTGGCCTTCCGGTGGGGTTGTCCGTTGCCTCGGGCCTCAATGCCCTGGCCCACTGCGTGGATTCTTTGTGGGCACCGCGCGCCGATCCCATCAATGCGGCACTGGCTGCCGAGGGTGTGCGCGCCCTCGCGCAAGGCCTGCCGCTGATCCACTCCGATCCCACCGACATCACGGGCCGCGAAACCGCCCTCTACGGCGCCTACCTCTCCGCCGTGGCCTTTGCCTCGGCAGGTTCGGGCCTGCACCACAAGATCTGCCACGTGCTGGGCGGAACGTTCAACATGCCGCACGCCGAAACACACGCGACGGTCCTGCCCTACGTGCTGGCCTTCAATGCTCCTTCTGCCCCCGAAGCCGCCTCACGCCTCTCGGCCGCCATCCGCGCGGGCCTGGGCGCCAGCGCTCCGGCATTAGACGGACTGGACGCCGCGGCCGAAGCCGTCGCACTGCTGAACGAACTGCGCACCCGCTTGGACGCGCCCCGCGCCCTGGCCGACTACGGCTTCACGACGGCCGACATCCCGGAGGCGGTGTCCCGCATTCTCAAGGCAGCGCCCGCCTCCAACCCCACGGCCGTGACCGAATCCAACATCGCCGAGCTGCTCGGCGCGGCCCTTGCCGGAACGACTCCTGCCGTCCTGTCCCCGACCCTCGCCTAAACACCGCCCGAACCCCCCAAGGAGCACACATGAGTATCGACAACGCCTTCACCGATGCCGCACCCGCCCAAGCTCTCTCGGATGAACAAATCGCACGCGAAGAGAACCTGGTCTCCGAGGTCATCGCTTCCTTTGCCGGCGGCGGCAGCGAACGCGACCGCGAGCTGATCAATGGCTTGGTCCGCCACCTCCATTCCTACATTCGCGAGGTGCGCCTCACCGAGGAGGAATGGAGCACCGCGATCGGATTCCTGACGCGCGCCGGCCACATCACCACCGACACCCGCCAGGAATTCATTCTCCTGTCCGACGTCCTGGGCGCCTCGATGCAAACCATCGCCGTGAACAACGAGGCAGTCGGCGACGCCACCGAGGCCACCGTGTTCGGTCCGTTCTTCGTTGAGAACGCCCCGGAAATCGCCATCGGCGGGGACATCTCCGGCGGAGCCGTCGGCGAGGCCTGCTGGGTCGAGGGCAGCGTCAAGGACACCGCGGGAAACCCCTTGCCCGGCGCACGCATCGAAGTCTGGGAAGCGGACGAGGAAGGGTTCTACGACGTCCAATACAACGACGGCCGGACCGCGGCCCGCGCCCACCTGCACGCCGACGCGGACGGGAACTACGCGTTCTGGGCACTGACCCCCACGCCCTACCCGATTCCGCATGACGGCCCGGTGGGCCAGCTGCTGGAGCGCTTCGACCGCTCCCCGGTGCGCACCTCGCACCTGCACTTCATGGTCTCGGCCCCCGAAACCCGCACCCTGGTCACCCACATCTTCGTCGACGGCTGCGAGTACCTGGACAAGGATTCGGTCTTTGGCGTCAAGGAATCCCTGATCAAAGACTTCATTTCGCAGCCTGCAGGAACGCCGGCCCCGGATGGACGGGACTTGGAGGGCAAGCCGTGGAAGCGGGTTGCCTTCGACATCGTCCTGCCGCCGGCCTAGGCATCTCCCTCGCCACCCGCTCTTCCGAACCCGCACCAAAAGAAACAGGACCCACATGGAAAACCACCACACCCACGCCGAAACCCTGCAGGAAGGCCTGGACATCCGCAAGGAAGTCCTCGGTGCCGCCCACGTCGAGAAGTCCCTGGCCAACGCCACCGAATTTGGCAAGCCGATCCAGGAATTGGTCACCGAATACTGCTGGGGTGCCACCTGGTCCCGTCCGGGCCTTGACCGCAAGTCCCGCTCCATGATCAACCTGGCGATGCTCACCGCCCTGAACCGCGGCCACGAACTCTCCGTGCACGTCAAGGGTGCCATCAACAACGGCGTCACGCCGGAGGAGATCCAGGAGGTGCTGCTGCAGAGTGCCATCTACGTGGGCGTGCCAGCGGCCCTGGAATCCTTCCGCATCGCCGAGGCGACCCTGAAGGAGATGAGCATCAATGTCTAAGCCACGCATCGGGTTCATCGGCCTCGGCAACATGGGCACGCCCATGTCCGCACGCCTGCTCGAGGCCGGATACACCGTCATCGGAACCGACCTGTCCGCCGAGAACCGCGCCCGGCTGGTGGCCTCCGGAGGAAGCGCGGTTCAAAGCACCGGCGAGGTCGCGGCCTTGGCCGACGTGCTGATCCTGATGCTGCCGAACTCCTCGATTGTCGAGTCCGTCCTGGAAAGCGACGGCGCCGCGGCGGCACTTCCCCAAGGCGCCATCGTGGTGGACATGAGTTCCTCCGAGCCCTTGCGCACCCGCGCACTGGCCGAACGCCTGGCTGCATCCGGCGGCCCCACGCTCGTCGACGCCCCGGTGTCCGGAGGCGTGGGCGGAGCCGTCAACGGAAAGCTGACCATCATGGCAGGCGGCGACGCCGAGACCATCGAAACCCTGCGCCCGATCCTTGAAGTCCTGGGCAAGGTGCGCCACACGGGGGAGGTGGGCTCGGGCCACGCGCTCAAGGCCCTGAACAACCTGCTTTCCGCAACCCACTTGCTGGTCACCTCCGAGGCCATGGCCGCGGGCAAGGAGTTCGGGCTGGACCCGCAGACCATGCTCGAGGTCTTCAACTCCTCCAGCGGACGCAGCGGTTCCACCGAGAACAAGTGGCCCAACTTCATCCTGCCGGGCAGCTTCGATTCGGGCTTCGGCCTGGCCCTGATGCTCAAGGACATGAGGATCGCCGCAAGCCTGGCCGAGTCCCTGGGCCGTCCCTCGCAGCTCGGTGCACGTGCCGTCGAGCTGTGGGGCCAGGCGGCCACCGAGCTGGATCCGGCCTCGGACCACACCGAGATTGCCCGCTGGGCGGCATCGAAAGACTGACCCGCAGCATCGCTGATGGCGTCTTTTTCTCGTGGATCATCCGCAGAAAGAGACGCCATTGGCGTTTGCTCCCCGGTGCGTCTTGCCCGCTCGATTTGGTGCGCGACCCGTGCGCAAAGAACATTCCGGCACCGTCGATTGATGATTGACTGAACAGATGAGTTCGCACTTCTACCGCCCAGCAGAGGGCCACCGGCTTCCGCATGATCCGTTTAATGCAATTGTCGGGCCGCGTCCGATCGGTTGGATTGGAACACTTTCCCCTGCCGGGGTTCGCAACCTCGCACCGTACAGCTTCTTCAATGCGTTCTCCTACACTCCACCACTCATTGGCTTCTCGAGCACCACACGCAAGCACACCGCGCGCAACGCCGAGCTCAGCGGTGAGTTCACCTGGAATCTGGTCACGCGCCCCCTCGCAGAGCAGATGAACGCAACGTCAACAACGGCCGACGTCGATGAATTCGTCGCATCCGGCTTGGAAGCCGTTGATTCCGTTGATATCAGTGCGCCGCGTGTCGCGGCCTCGCCAGTGAGTTTCGAGTGCCGGGTCAGTGACGTCATTGCCTTGCGTGGTGCAGACGGACGCACTTCCACCGGGGTGCTCACGATCGGCGAAGTCATCGCGGTGCACATCGATGAGGCCCTGATTCCCGAGGGTATTTATCAGACTGCTCTCGCCCAACCTGTCCTGCGCGCCGGCGGGCCAAGCGCCTACTTCGAGGCCCTTGCCCAGGGCCGCTTTGATCTCGTGAGGCCCCGCTAGAACTCCAGCGAAACAGCTCGGCCCTAACCGATTCCGTGGCACTCGTGGGGGCCGTCGGACCCCCGTCAGTGGGAGCCGGGCTTTTTGTCCGCAGAGGAGCGCTTTATCGGAGCGCACACCAAAGAACGGGTGGATTCCATACCTATATATAGGTATGGAATCCACCCGTTGTGTCGGAGCGACTCGTTAGTGGCTGTGGCCCACTACCTGGTGGACCGTCTTGGGTCCGGAGGTTTCGAACTCGCGTGTCTGCCGCTTGGTCTCGGCCTCATAAGTTTCCAGGTCGCCGCGGTGGCGGGCCACCAGGCGTCGGCGCGCCGATGGTGCCACGTGGCAAAGCCCCGGGACATCCGCATTGTCGCGGCAGTCAACACTTCCGGCCGCCGGAGCCACCGCCGCGAGGGACGCCCCGCTGCGCCCCAGGCCACGGCTGGTGTAGCGGCGGCGGGCCGTTCCGGAGCACACCGGGCAGTCCTGGAATTCAGGTGCCGGGGTCGAGACGAAGAACTCGCTGTCGGCGGCACAGTCGCCGCAGCGGTAGTCGAAGAACATCCGACTCATCAGGACAGCTCCTGCAAGGCCCCGCCGAAGTCCTCCCAGTCGCGCGGATCGTGGGCGATCCACAGCCGGGCGTTCTCCGCATCGCGCAAATCCTTGAGCTTGGTGATGGACGCACGTGCCTCTCCGTAGTCCCAGTCGGAGGGATCCACTTCGTCCCATTCCACGGCTTCACGCAGGTGCACGGTGTCGCCGGTGAGGATGACGTTCTGCGACGGCAGGCGAACCAGCGCGCTCAACTCCCCCGGGGTGTGCCCGGGCGTGTGGTGGATCTGGATGGCGCCGTCGCCGAAGAGGTCAAAGATCGGGGCCTGGACGGTGGTCCAGTTGAAGTCCATGACCTCCTCGGAGAAGTCGCCCGGGTTGAACAGGTGCGCGGTGGCGGGACCGGGGCCGGCTGCCCATTGCAGTTCCCCGGGTCCGGCATAGAACTTCGCCTGCGGGAAGAGATAAAGTCCGCCAGAGTGGTCGGCGTGGGTATGTGAGAGGACCACGTGGGTTATGTCCTCGGGACGGTAGCCCAGCTTGGCCAGCTGCCGGTCGATCCGCTGCTCGGGCGTGCCGGAGATCATGGAGGTCTCCGGGCGGTCGCCGTAGACCAGTGCCGGGTCCTCGCACACTCGCGGGTCCATTCCGGTGTCAAAGAGCACCAGGCCCTGTTCGTGTTCGATCACGTAGGCCGGAAGCGGGATCTGAACGGTGCCCTCGGCGCCGACCACCAGGTGCTGGGCATCAATGGTCATCTTCGGCGAGTCCAGGCCCCACATGCGGATATTGGTGGAACGTGCGGTGTGCGCGGCCGTGGCCCGTGCGCTTGTTTGTGACATCTTCTACTACCCCTCGTGGTTGATGTATTGCGGTTCCGGAACCCGTTGCGGGTTTCCGTGGTGATCCTTCTGGAGGCCTTCGATCCAGTCCAGGACTTCATGGAAGACTTCGTGGTTGTTGGCTTCGAACACGAGCCCGTGCCCGTTCCCCGCGATGCCTTCGTTTCCCAGCGACAGGTGCGTGGCCAATGCACCCTTGGTGCGCAGGAAGTCGGTTGTTTCCTTGTCCGCGTCGCGGCGTCCCGAGGCTGCCCCGGACACCACGAGGACGGGAATGGAATCCAACCGGTCCCCTTCCAGCGGCACGGCAGTGGCCCCGAATTCCAGGGAGCCCCTTGCACCGAGGTCGCGGAACGGCGGACCAAGGGGTTCGACGGAGATGACCGCTTGGACCAGTTCGGGGACCCGGGAGGCCGCCAGCCACCCGGCCGCGGCCCCGGCGGAGTGCGTGAGAAGGACACTGCGCCCGATGATCTTCAACAGATCCACCAGGCGCCGGGCATCGAGCTCCTGGCCCAGGGCCGTGTCCAGCAGCATGCCGCCGGAGGAGGCGACCAATGCGTCGAATTCCTTCGAGCCGGGTTCCCTTCCCCAGGCCCAGGCGGGGTTTGGCGCCGCCGAATCCCCGGAGGCCGCCGGCGGGACAAACACCGCCGCGACTCCCGCGTAATCCGGGAACGACGTGCGCGCTCCCAGCCGCGCGGGGTCATAAGGTGAACGGCCGTGGCCGGGCCGGTCCATCAGGTAGGCGGGGAATCCCGCCTCAACGGCTTGGACCGCCCAGCCGGGAGCCGAAGACGAGACCCCTAGCCAGTCCGTGGATTGTCCTCCACCGCCGTGGACGAAAACGAACGGCAACCCCGAGGTCCCGGACGCCGGGGCCTCCCACTGGACCCATGCCGGGCCCAGCTGCCAGGGTTGCGAATCCGCGTCGTTCACGTCGCCCGAAAGGAAGAATCCCCCGGTCCGAACCGTGCGCGCGGCGGCATCGGCGTGCGGTGCGGTGTTGGGCATGCCGGGCTACCTGGCGACCGGAGTCAGCCGGACCGGAACCGAATCGTGCCCGAACGCTTGGTAGTTCACCGTCTGTCGCGGCTCCCCGACCAGTTCGATCTTCTCGATCCGCTCCACCATGGCGCGCAGCAGGGTCGTGGCTTCAAGGCGTGCCACCACGTTGCCGGCGCAGGTGTGGATGCCGAAACCGAAGGAGAGGTGGCCACGGGCCATGTCCCGATCGACATGGAATTCGTTGGGGTTCTCGAATTGCCGCGGGTCCCGGCCGGAGCCGAGCCACATGGTGAGGATCTTTGCGCCTTCCGGGATCCGGACGCCGCCCAGGACGGTTTCCTTGATGGCCACGCGGCCGCCGTAGCGCGAGGCCGGGTAGAAGCGGATGGCTTCTTCCCACGCGTTGTCCACGAGGGACGGGTTCTCCCGCAGCTTCTGCCACTCGGCCGGGTTGTCGGCAAAGGCACGGACCATGGAGGCGATCGAGGCGGTGGTAGTGTCGAACCCGGCGGCAAAGATCGACTTGAGGATCTGCTGCGCCGTGTGTTCGGAGACCTTGCCCTCGTCGGCCATCTGGTAAAGCTGCCAGCCAATGCCGCCCTCGGACTGGCGTTCGCGCGCGGTATTCTCCTCTACCCAGTCGATGGCCACCGCACCGCTTTCCAGCTTCTGCTTTTGGAGTTCGCTCGGCGGACCGAAAACGTTGAAGACCGCATCGCCGAACTTCAGCAGCAGTTCGCGGCCTTCCTCGGGCAGGCCCAGGACATCGGGGAACACCTTGAGGATGTACTTGACCGACAAGTCGTCAAAGGCGTCGATGTCCGCAGGGCCGTCGGCCAGCATCTGGTCAAGGAGGCGCTCGGCCTCGGCCTTGAAGTATTCGCCCATCTTCTTGAGATTGCCCTCGTCAAAGACGCGCATGACTGCTCCCTTGGACGCCGTGTGCTCCGGCGGATCCTCGAGGATCAGCGTGCGCGGGCGGAAAGGCGACGGGGCATAGAACGGACGGTCTGTGCTGGAGAATGTCCGCCAGTCGCGAAGGGCCTTTTGGATCTCGGCGAAGCGGGTGATCGCGTAGTAGTCGTATTTTTCCATGTACACGACCGGCGCGATTTCCCGCTGCGCGCCGTCGTGGCCATGGACGTCATGCAACGATTCGAGCGAAAACGCGTCGTAGTCGGAAACTGGCGCTTCGATGACTTCTTGTGTGGATGGTACTGACATTTTCTGTTCCCCTTCGAATTCTTGAAATCTTGGATGCCGGTGCGGCTGGAGGCCGGAAGTCCCTTCACGGGAACCCGGCCGGAAACGGGTCTCGGTGCGGTCAGGAACCGGCCTGGCGCACCGGCGGTGGAGTGCCGGTGGCCATCCAGTCCATGCGGCGCTGGATGCCGGCGGTTGCCATATCCGGGTGCGGCAGGACGAAGAACGTGTTGTTCCGGATCGCTTCCAACACCTGATCCGCGACAACCGCCGGTTCCAGGCCGGACTGTGCAGTGACGGCGGCGAGCCGTTCCATGACCTTGACGCGGCCTTCCTCGTTTGCCTGCGCAACATCCTGCGGGCGGTTGCGCTCGGCATCAACCATGCGGGTCTTGACCGGACCCGGGGCCAGCAGCGAAACGCCCACATTGGATCCCGCCGTGCGCAGCTCGACCTCGAGGCATTCGCTCATGCCAAGTACCGCGAACTTGGACGCACAGTAAGGGGTCATGGTGGCGGTGCCCGAGTTGAAGGCGGCAACCGAAGCGGTGTTGACGATGTGCCCGCCACCGTTGGCTTCAAGCAGTGGCAGGAAGACCCGGCAGCCGTTGAGCACGCCGAAGAAGTTCACGTCCATGACCCAGCGCCAGGCGGATTCGGAAATCGACAGGAAGCTGCCCCCGGTTTCCACCCCGGCGTTGTTGCACACGACGTCGACGCGGCCCAGCTGCTCCAAGGTGGTGCGCGCGAGGTTCTCGACGGCCTCGATGTCTCGCACGTCCGTGGGGACACCGATGACCCGGCCCTTGGCGCTGAGCGATGCCACCGCGGAATCCAGTGCCGACTGCTCGACGTCGGCGATGGCCACCGACATGCCTTCCTCCAGGAACCTCTGGGCCAGGGCGTAGCCGATCCCGCTGGCACCCCCGGTGACTACGGCGACCTTTCCCGCAAAGTCTTCGATTCCGGGCATCGTTACCACGCCCCGATCAGGGACTTGGTTTCCAGCGACTTGGGGAAGAGGAGGCGCTGAACAACGGCTTCCTTGTCGGTTTCCAGGCGGCGCAGGTTCTCGAGCTGCCCTTCCAGTGCCTCTTGGTCATCGGAATGGTAGACGAGCTTCTTGTTGTTGCTGGCCGCGGGGCTGACGATCTCGGTGAAAACACGGCGGCGTTCGGTGGCGTAGTCATCGAGCACGGACTCGTCGGCTTCCCCGGCAACAACCGCGGCCAGGGCTTCGGCCAGCACGTAGGTGTCGAAGAGGCCCGAGGTCAGGCCCAGGCCACCGGTCGGGTTGGTGGCGTGAGCCGAATCCCCGGCAAGCAGCACGCGGTTCGCACGGTAGCTGCTGGCCGAGCGCTGGTGCATGGTGTACGGCGAGAAGGCATCGACCACCACCTTGTCCGGGTCCTGGACGATCTGTGCGAAGAAGCCGGGCATGCGATCGGACACCGATTCTTCGGGAAGTGCGGCGTCCTCGCAGTAGGTGTAGCGCCACAGGCCCGTCTCGCCGGAGTTGTCGATCTTGGAGATGATGGCACCGTAGGTGTCATCGATCAGCATGGTCGTTTGGCTGTAGCCTTCGGCCTCGAATGGGTAGCGGATGTTGGTGGCAACAAAGCGCTCGGGCCAGGTCACGCCCTCGAAGTCGATGCCAACGGCTGCGCGCACCTTGCTGCCTGCGCCGTCGGCACCGATCAGCCATGTGCCGCGGACCTCGGTCTCGCCCGTCTGGGTCTGGAAGGTGGCCGTCACCGAGTCCTCGTCCTGGACCAGAGAGGTGAATTTGTGTCCCCAGTGGACCTCGGCGTTGGGGTACTTGGCCAGGTGTTCCAGCGCGATCTGGACCAGGACGTTCTGTCCCAGGTGGAGGTTGTGCGGGTGCTCCACGATGCCTTCGAGGGAACCGAGACCGAAGTTGATTTCTTCTCCGGTCTTGTGGACCTTGTAGGTGTAGTCCTGCTTGAGGAATCCGCGCTCTGTGGCGTCCTCCAGCAGGCCCATGCGGGCCAGTCCGTCAAGGACCGACCAGTGGTACACCATGGCCCGCGGGGCCATGGCAATGTCCAGGCCGCGTTCGAAGACCTTGACGTTGACACCCGCCCGGGCCAGGCCCAGTGCGTTGAGGATGCCAACGGGTCCCGCACCTACAACAAGGACGGTGGGCGGGACGGATGAGGATTCGGTGCTCATTCTAAGGAGCCTTTCCGGGGAAGGGTGAGGGAGAAGGGACTAGATCTCGAGTTCAAGGACGTCGCAGGCGGAACGCGAAACGCAGATCATCATCATTTCGTTGGACTCCTTTTCCTCGTCGCTCAGGATCGAGTCGCGGTGGTCTGCTTGTCCGCTGATGATGCGGGTTTCACAGGTCCCGCAGGTCCCCTCCATGCAGGAGAAGATGACCGGAGCCCCGGCTTCCTCGGCCACCTCGACGATGTTGCGGTCCTCGGGCACCTCGATTTCCATGCCACTCAGCGCCAGCTTGACCGTGAAGGACGTCTTGGCCGCGGCGACGACCGGCTTGGGTGCGAATCGTTCCAGGTGCAGCGTTCCGGCGGGCCAGGATTCGGCGGTCAGGGACTCGAGTGCGCGCAGCAGGCCCTCGGGACCGCAGGCGTAGATCTTGACCCCTTCACGGGGAGTCCCCGTCAACGCGGCAAGGTCCGGAAAACCGCATTCATCGTCCGGGCGGATGTCGACCTTGCCGGGGTACTTGTCGGCGAGCTCGCTCCAGAAGGCCATCGAGGTGCGGGAGCGGCCCATGTAGGTCAGCTTCCAGTCCTTGCCGTTGCGTTCGGCCTCTTCCATCATCGGGATCATGGGCGTGATGCCGATGCCGGCGGCAATGAAGTGGTACTCGGCCGATTCAACAAGCGGGAAGTGGTTTCGCGGGCCCGTGACCTCGAGGATGTCGCCGGCCTCGATCTTTTCGTGGACCTCTTGCGATCCGCCGCGGGAGTTCGGGTCCTTCAGGATGCCCAGGCGGTAGCTTCCGGAATCCGTGGGGCTGGAGCACAGCGAGTACTGGCGGCTGAGTCCCGAAGGCAGGTGGATTTCCAGGTGGGCTCCGGGCTTCCATGCCGGAAGAACCTCTCCACTCGGATCAACGAGTTCAAGCTCGGTGACGCAGTCGCTGGCGTCCTTCTTGGCCAGCACCTGCAGCGGTGCGCGGTAGACAAGCGCGTCGGTGCGCGCGGGGCTTTGGACGGTCATTGTCTATTCCTTACTTCTCGAAGCGGACCCGGGCGTGGGTCCACCCTGTGCGCAATGGGCGGCCGTTGGAAACGATCTCCCCAACGAGTTCAAAATTCCTTGTCTTCTCCAGGAGCTGGACGACCATGGCCTTGAGTTCTGCCCGGGCGATCGGGGACCCCATGCACTGGTGCGGGCCGTGCCCGAAGGTCAGGTGCGGGTTCGGGGAACGATCCGCCACGTATGCATCGCCGTTGGGGAACTTGTCCTCATCACGGTTCGCGGCAAAGACGTTGAGCCCCACCTTGGCGCCGGCGGGAATGGTGACGCCGTGAGCCTCGACCTCGCGGGTGGTCTTGCGCCCGGTGTGGTGCAGGGGAGGCGCCAGCCGGAGGATTTCCTCGATCGCGGATTCCACGAGCTCGGGCTGCGCCCGCAGCTGCGCCTGCGCTTCGGGGTTTCCGGCGAGGTACTTCATGATCGAACCGATGGCGGCGGTGGTGGTGTCTGCCCCGGCCGAGAAGATCTGTACGCCGATGGCCACGGCCTCGTCCTGGGTGATCGGGCGGCCCTCGGGCTCGAGTTCCAGCACGCCCGACATGATGTCGATGGCCGGGTCCTGCGGGTTGGCGCGGCGGTCCTCAATGAGGGCCTCGACCGTCGGATTCCACAGGTTCTTGTTGACCTCGCGGAGTTTTTCCACGTCGTTGCGGACCGCGTCTGCCTTGGCCAGGCTGTCGGCCATGGTGACCCAGGCATCGTCCGGTAACAGCAGGAACCGTGCCAGGACCTTCTGCGGGACGATCACGCCGAATTCCTCGATCATGTCGGCCTCGCCGGCTTCGATCAACGGATCGAGGTGCTCTGCGACCAGCGCCTCGATGTCCGGCTGCAGCATTTCCAGCCGCGCCGGGAGAAAGTACGGCGCCAGGAACTTGCGGTAGAAGGTGTGTACCGGGGGGTTCTCCTGAATGGGGATCGAGCGCATGAACTGCGGGAATTCCAGGAACGGCTGGCCGGACGCATAGGTGCGCCAATCGCGCGAGCCCTTCTGGACGTCGCTATACCGGAAGAAGTCGAAAAAACCCTCGTAGTCGCTGGTATAGGCGACCGGGCATTCGTCCCGAAGCTGCTTGTAGACGGCCGGGTACTCGGACGTCTCCAGCTTGATGGGGTTCCAGTCGTCCTTGGTGACGGTGGTGGTTTCGGTGCTCACGCGGCAACTCCCTTGCAGTTCCAGTCCGGGGATTTGTAACCCCGATCACTTCATTGGTTACGACAGTAATGTGATGCAAGAAACATAGCCATACGCTTCTACTCATTCGCAGGGAGCAGGTATACGATCCATGTATGGACATTCGCCACATTCGCTACTTCCTCGAAATCACCCGCCAGGGCTCGATCTCCAAGGCCGCCAAGGTCCTGCAAATGACCCAGCCACCGCTCAGCGCCTCGCTGAAGAACCTCGAGGACGAGCTGGGGGTGCGATTGCTGGACAGGACCGCCCGGGGCATCACCCCGACCCGCGCCGGCCGGCTGCTCCTGGAAAAGGGGGCCCGGCTCGTTGACGAGACGGAGCACCTGACCCAGGAACTGATGCGCCAGGGCCAGGGGCTCAGCGGCTCTCTGCACCTTGCTGTCATCCTGCCGTTCGCCTGGGCATACCTTCCCCGGGTCCTGGCCCGGTTCCGGGAAGCTTCCCCCGGCACCGACATCTCCCTCACCGACGTCAACCCGGGGAACGTGATCGAGCAGATCCGCAACGGGAACCTAGACGTGGCGATCGTGGCAACCGGCTCGGCAAGCCGGCTGCAGACGATGTACCAGGACGACACCCGGGTGGAACTGATCTCCAAGCTCGGCATCTCCCCCGTGCTGCCCACCAGGTTCAAGGACGCACCAAAGACGATCCCCCTGCAGGACCTCATGGGGGAAACCTGGCTTCTCCCCATGCCCTCGCTTCGGCTCCCGGGCATGACCGAGATGCTGGTGGACTTCTGGCTCGCCCAAGGCCTGCCCCTGCCCTCTATCAAGCCGGTGACCAGTCTGCAGACAACGCTTCCGCTAGTGGCCGCCGATCTGGGGATCAGCATCATGCCGCCGGAAATCCAGCAGATCGCGCGCACCACCATCGTCACGCGCAAGATTGATCCCCCCATCCCGCCGATGGAGATCGCAGCCGTATGGAGCACCGCCCGCGAGCCCTCGGAGGTTGCCACCAAGTTCATTGAGGTCCTCGTGGGGCCGCGGGCCGCGAGGACCTAGCCCTGCCGATGGGCCCCTGCCCGGCCGTGAGGGCCTTGCAGGCCAAAGGTTGCTTCATTAAGGACCGCGGGGGGGGGGGGGGGCCCCCGGGGGCGGGGGGGGGGGCCGACGCGGCGGCGGCCAAGTCCCACCCGATTTTGCCGACCTCTTTGGCGGCGGCGGCGGAGGGTTTG